>NZ_LWFE01000062.1:0-1088 GCF_001635675.1 Oleiphilus sp. HI0061
CTTCATCGTGCGCAAATCGCCCTGATGCCACCGCTGGACCATCGACAACCGTTACCACGGCATCGACGGTGCAATATTCTTTAATGCCAGGCCAATTGAATGCCTGCACTAAGGGCTTGGGTAGTGCTAAGCCACTGGTCTCAATCAGAATGTGATCGATATCATCACGACGCTCTACAAGCTGCTGCATAACAGGCAGAAACTCTTCTTCCACCGTACAGCAAATGCAACCATTGGCGAGTTCGTAAATACCATTGTTAGCGCTAGAGTCGGAGTCAACAACACCACTTTCAGCACCATCTTCTTCACAAGACAAAGGACAGCTACGTAGCAGGTCCGCATCAATATCAAGTTCACCAAATTCATTGACAATAACGGCGATTCGTTTGCCTTCAGCTTGCTGAATGACATTTGATAGTAAGGTGGTTTTACCACTTCCTAAAAAGCCAGTAACGACGGTGGTAGGTATTTTATTTAATTGCATCATTTATCTCGCTGTACTCTCGTTGTTGTTCTATCTTGGTTGTCTTTGTGCTTAATCAAACTCACCGACAACGTGTGTTGTTTTCTGCTGCTAGCGCTTCACTTGTCTCGGTACATCTGGTTTAACCTTGGGCCGATAGACATGCGCTTTGTCTTTGGCATATAGATAAGAATCGGCAAAATCGTCGGTATCCAACACATGACCGACCAGGATCAAAGATGTTCGAGTAAATTTCTTTTCGCGTACTTTTTCGACGATATCTTTTAATGTTCCTGTGACTTTGTCTTCATCGGGCCAACTGGTTCTGTAACACACAGCTGCAGGGCAGTCTTCGCCATAATGCGGAATCAGCTCTCCAACAATTTTATGGATGCGGGTGACGCCAAGATGGATCGCGAGGGTCGCGCCGCTTTGTGCCAGCTGCGGAAGCCGCTCTCGCTCAGGAAACGGAGTTTTGCCTTCATAGCGCGTCATAATTAGCGTTTGAGAAACGCCAGACAAGGTCAACTCTTTACCTAAATACGCGGCAGACGCAGCAACAGCACTGACACCCGGTATGATTTCATAATCAATACCAGCTTGCTCTAGCCGTCTAATTTGCTCA
>NZ_LWFE01000063.1:0-1540 GCF_001635675.1 Oleiphilus sp. HI0061
AGAGCACTCTCGCTGGTAGGGCTCTTTCAAGCCTTGCAAACTCGGGTGCTAAACTGTCGCAATATTGAACATGCGCATCGAGCGCTGAACGACACTGCTTATTACTCGCCTGCAATTTTTCAAGCTTTTCAATATGAGAAACCTGTGCCTGAATATCGCCTCTTTTAAGCAAAGCAGTCTTACGCTTTTCTTCGAGGGCCTGTTCTTCAGCATACAGTAATTCAAGCTCCTCGGGACTAGTCTGCTCTAGACCTTCCAACTTGGCCGTCAGTAGCGTGTGTCGCTCTTTTTCTTGTCGAAAGCGTTCAAACACCTCGCTAGAAACTCTGCCGTATATGTCCGTTCCCGTTAACTCTTCAAGAAGTTCTGCCCGGTCTCCCGAATTTGCATTGAGGAAGGCTGCAAAGCCACCTTGAGCCAGAAGCATGGATTTTGTAAAACGTGAAAAATCCAAGCCCGTTATTTCGGCGATATGTTCTAGTTTGTCGCGGAGCTTATCAGCAATAATTTTATCGCGCCCCTCCTCACCGGCCCCGAGTAGTGCTAGCTCAACTTTGGGGCTTTGTAATTTTCCATCAGCTTTGCTTCGCGCCCTTCTTACTTCCCAAAATGCGCGAAAAACCTGGTCACCCTTAACACTGAACTCCACCTCACACATGCATTCGTGACAATGACGAGTCATTACCTTCTCAGCAGGTGATGGTTCATTTAAACGCGGTGTTTGGTGGTATAAGGCAAGGCAAATTGCATCTAACAGCGTAGATTTTCCGGCACCAGTAGGCCCAGTGATTGCAAATAAACCGTTGCTTGCGAAAGGCTCCTGAGTGAAGTCAATAAACCACTCCCCTCGTAGAGAGTTGATGTTCTTAAGGCGAATACTTAGTATTTTCATAACTGCAGCTCTAGAGCTTGTCTCCTTGCTCAGCTTGTAGCAGCGCCTCTTTAAACATCTGTTGCAGACGGCTTTTTAGTGCATCATCGATTCCATCTGGCTCTAATGACAGCCGTTTTTCAAAGACTTCGCTTGCTTTAAGCTCCTGTAAACGTTCGCTACTTTCGGCGACCAGGCTTAACCCTTTTCGATTTCTGCTGCGCTTCAAACAAAGCACTTCGATATTGCTATCGACCACTAACTCTTCGATGCGTTTCTGAAGGTCTTCAAGATAATCCTGTTCTTCAACTTCTACCTCAAGCCAAATAGTCTCACTAAGGTCACCATTGCTTTCTGAACAATAAGCACTGCCATCACGACCGCCCTTCAACTCTGAAAGTTTAGTGCTAATCTCCTCGAGGTTTCCTTTTATTTTGTACAGCTGCTGAAAAACCGGTACATCTATGGCATCCACCGTCACACCAGCCTCATCAAACTCTACCACTTGCACTGACTTTTTCTGGTTTAGCTCGTCAAAGCTAAGCGGAATTGGCGAACCACTATAGTAGATATTGCCATTGCCCTTAATTTGCTGCTGTTTATGGATATGTCCCAGGGCAATGTAATCTGCCGAGGGAAATGATGATGCTGAAAACGCCTCCAAGGTGC
>NZ_LWFE01000064.1:0-849 GCF_001635675.1 Oleiphilus sp. HI0061
AATATTAAAGAAATATAAGGTAATAGATGATGGCGAATGTATATTTTGTCGCGGGTACCGATACAGAAGTTGGAAAGACTTTTTCCAGCTGTGCTCTGTTGGCTGCTGCAAACTCGAAAGGCTTGAGTTCGATGGCTCTAAAGCCAATCGCTGCAGGTGCTGATGAGTATAAAGATGCTAATGATAAAGTAAGCATGCGAAATGAAGATGCTGTCGCCTTGATGTCACATATGTCGGTCGATCTACCGTACAGTCAAGTTAACCCAGTATTACTCAAAGAAGCAGCTTCGCCACATATTGCTGCTGCGCTTGAAAAGCGAACGCCAAGTGCATCGCGTATTACGGGTATCTGTCGTGGAGCGCTGATGAAGAAACCGGATTTCGCACTTATCGAAGGAGCAGGGGGGTGGCGGGTACCGATTAGCCCAAGAGAAACGATGGCTGACTTGGCACGACAGTTGAACTATAAAGTTATTCTAGTTGTTGGTTTGCGTTTGGGGTGTTTGAATCATGCGATGCTAAGTGCAGAGGCAATCAGAAGAGATGGCTTGGAGATAGCTGGTTGGGTTGCGAATAGTTTGTCGAGAGAAACAATGAGCTATGAAGCTGAAAATATAGCGACTTTAAGCTCGGCTTTAGGTGCACCGCTTATTGCTCACTTACCTTTTAGCGAGAGCGGTAAGCCTGAGGAGCTTTGTAAATATGTGAATCTGGACTGTCTAGATTTGTAAGGCTTTGATCAGGCTGGTTGAAAAACATACAGATATTTGCTTAAATAACATACATAAGGAGAGCAGTGTCTGAATTGCTCGAGTAATTAGTATTAGAGTGTTCGCAGAAAATAGTCAC
>NZ_LWFE01000065.1:0-912 GCF_001635675.1 Oleiphilus sp. HI0061
CTCCACATATATCTAAATACAACGAACGAGTCCAATTGCTTGGCGTTGATGCAAGTGACCATCAGCTTGTTGAGGCCTTCCAATATATTGACGAGGTGAGGGGAGACACTCCGCTTACCTACTTTGAGTTCGGCACCTTGGCTGCTTTGTACGTCCTCTTTAATGCAGATCTTGATGTCGTGTTGCTCGAAATCGGTTTAGGAGGGCGCTTGGATGCCGTAAATATCGTTGATGCAGATATCTCCGTGATTACTTCAATCGACATTGATCACATTGACTGGCTCGGCGACGATATTCAACAAATAGGCAGAGAGAAGGCTGGTATCCTAAGGAAAGGTCAGCCATTTTTGGCTGGTGAAAACCTTCCTCAAAGCGTCTTTGAATGTGCTGAGAAGCTCGCTTGTCAAACCTTGGTCTGTCATGAAGATTTCTATATTGACGATGACTTGGTGAGTGTTGCCCAGAAAGATTTGAGTAGGTTCAAGTTTCAGGGGTTTCCAAAGCTAAATTTACCCGATAACAATATTCTTCTCGCCTATCAGTTAATCGCTCTATTGCTTGATGGCCGCTCGCTGGATGCCGACTCGGTATATCGAAGCATGTGCAATGTTAAGTTGTCAGGGCGCCTTGAACAGTCTAGCCAAGTAAAAGGCTTATATTTTGATGTAGGCCATAATCCTCACGCAGCAAGGTTCCTAAAGTCCTTTTTGTTAAAAGAGGGTGAGGGAAAAGATAAAATTGAAGTTGTGTTCTCTGCGTTAGCAGATAAAGATGTTCGAGGCGTTGTCGCGGAACTTTCAGAATCTGTGGATCGCTGGCTAATAGCGCCATTGAATGTTGACAGAGCAATGTCTATTGCCGAATTGCAGAGTGTGCTTTCTGAAGTGTCCGATAAGGTTCTTAGCTTCGAGA
>NZ_LWFE01000066.1:0-781 GCF_001635675.1 Oleiphilus sp. HI0061
TCAGAAGAGAATTTGGCTGCTGTTGAGCGTTTTGTTGACGCGCATGATTGGATTCACTTTTTGGCTGAAAATAAAAGTACTCGTTCCAATACAAGTGTTTGTTTGGTGCTAGACTTAGAAAAAGACGCACTGAAGAAGATGGTCGCATTGCTAGAGCAGGAAGGTGTAGCCTACGATATAGGCTCATATCGCGATGCTCCTGATGGCCTACGAATCTGGTGTGCAGGTACGATCGAGAGCAGCGACGTTGACGCGCTTATGCCTTGGCTTGAGTGGGCCTATCATAGCTCGCAAGCTTAAGTAAAAGATAGGAGCTAGGCGCTTAATGCGCCTATACTGTTTTTGCTTATAGGGATATCTCGATCAATTGAATATTGCACTGTAACTGGTGCGCCAAGTGACGGGATTAAATATGGATATCAGCAGTTTAGTAACAGCCTTCATTATCATTTTTGCGATTTTTTATATCATTCGTATTTTCAATACCTTGGTAGCTTTAAAAAATCGCTATCAAAACTCTTTCTCTCAAATTGAAGTTCAGCTTAAGCGTCGTTATGACTTGATTCCTAATCTAGTCGAGACGGCTAAGGCTTATCTAACACATGAGCGTGAAACGCTGGAAGCGGTTATATCGGCTCGTAATCAAGCTCTGGCAGGCCTTAAAGCAGCATCCGCTAATCCTTCTAGTGCGGGAGCGTTGCAGGAACTTGCTAAAAGTGAAGGTTTATTACAAAGTGCTTTAGGAAGTCTAAATGTGGCTGTAGAGGCTTATCCGGAACTG
>NZ_LWFE01000067.1:0-698 GCF_001635675.1 Oleiphilus sp. HI0061
ACTTGGTATTGCTCAAAACCGTCTGACGAACCACTTGAGGGCACATAAGGAGGAATCAGGCCTGACTCGGACAAATAGCTTGTATCGTGCAAGGCAAAAATTCGTGGGTAAGGCAGGTTATTTTTATCTGCGCCTGCAGCCGCCCAACCTAGAGAGTGTGCAACTTCAGACAAGCGTGTGACTGCTGCACCACCATCTGTAATTGTCAGGTCTATATTACCACCGGTCATATCGACATTTTGCAGCTGGATTGTCACCGAACGAATAGAGTTATCAGACCAATGGTAACGTAAGCCACCTTCAACGTAGGCTGCTAATTCCGTTGAACCATTCAGAACCTTGATTTCCGAAATATCAGTCACTTCACCCGCTGCCAGAGGCAAACCAAAGGTGACGACCTCAGAGTTTGTCGGCGTTACTTCACTATCAGCTTGTAAGGTGATCTGCGTATTTAACGCATGAACTGATGTCCCCGCTATGAGTAGACATGCTCCAGCACTATATCTCATAAAACACGATCTTAAAGCTTTCATCGTGATGTACCTCTTAAAATTCTTAACGAATGACAAATGTAAAAAAGTTTGACCCTTACATAACAAAAGTAGGTCAAGCTGCAGACATATCTAGCAAAAAATACATTAATTTTGTAACCACTACTCTAACGCTCTTAAAAGCATTTTACTTAGACTAATTCAACA
>NZ_LWFE01000068.1:0-908 GCF_001635675.1 Oleiphilus sp. HI0061
GTGAGGCACTGCTCGCCGTCCTGACAACCGCCTTTCTCAGCTTTTTCCTCCACACCCTCACGGCTTTTGGCGCCGCAACGAGTTGTATCAATTGACTCATCAACAGCATCAATAACGGCGGCAACTGAAATATCAGCAGCCTCAACATTTAGCTGATAACCGCCTCCCGGACCACGTATACTTCTAACCAGCTTACGTTGTCTAAGTTTCGAAAACAGCTGTTCCAAATAAGAAAGAGAGATACCCTGCCTAAGCGAGATATCTGCTAAGGCAACCGGGTTATGACAAGCATGCAGCGCAAGATCAAGCATTGCAGTGACTGCATATCTACCTTTTGTGGTTAGGCGCATTGCTTAATTCATGTCTCTTGAAGTGTTTATAGTCAGCATCGGAGCGATGCATTGCTGAAAAATTATCTATTACCTGAGTAATTTAATCAAGTATTCTCAAGCCTCTCCCCAATAATTGAGACATTAGCCCTTCACCAAATCGAACTATTACTTAATATCTTTAAAACAGCACATGTCATCTTCATCAATAGAAGGTACAGCCTCTTTGTTATAACCGTCATCAAGCTTACGTAAGGATTTGCACATTTCATTCATCCGTTCATCAACCATATGCATATGATCCAGCATACTTCTAATCGAACGCGCAACCGGGTCGGGCATCTCATCACTTAAGCCATAAGCATCAAAGCCAAAGTTCTCTTCCATTTTCTTACGCTTACTGTCATCCGGGGTAGCCGTTTCAGGAACTGATTTGAGAATAATTCGTCCCGGGATTCCAACTACGGTTGCTTCAGCCGGGACTTCTTTAGTAACAACTGCATTTGAACCAATCTTAGCATTTTGCCCTACATCAAAGGGCCCAAGTACCTTGGCACCCGCGCCAACCACCACACCATC
>NZ_LWFE01000069.1:0-3394 GCF_001635675.1 Oleiphilus sp. HI0061
CAGGAATAGCGACGCCAAGTCCAGCCATCTTGGTGGCGGCAGTACGGCGAAGGTCATGAGGTACCCATTTATCAATGCCTACAACTTCTTGTGCCCTGTTGGCAGCACGACTAATAACCCTCTCAGTCATAGGGCTATCATTATCAGTGAAAGAAGGTAGCACCCAATCTGACTCGTCTCTAAGAGCATATAGTTCACTGAATAGCTTTATCGCCAGTGGAGACAAAGGAACTTTATGGGCCTTCCTGTTTTTTGAGTTTTCCTTTGGTATATTCCTGCTTTTACGTTAAGAACACTCTGAGAACATTTACGCGGATATACACATCTATACGTTACTCACTTTCCAAGTAGGTTTTATCGTACGACCTTACGACTTCCCCAAAACTGTTCACAAAATTATCGAGTAGCAGCGAGTCTACTACCGTGGCTTTTATAGCGATATAACCGTCATCTAAGTCAGTAATCGTTTGATCCTTTGATAAGGGAGTTTCTGCCAAGTGGATACCTGCAGACTTTTTCAAGGTAAAATTGACTTCAACCTTTTCACCATCACCGTAATTGAAACGGCCCTTCTTAACATACTTACTCAATTTAAAGTCTTTAGGAGCATCAAAGTGCAAGGTCATCGCATTAGCGGCTTTTATGCGATGCACTGCCAGGCTGTAATCCTCACCATTGTCATAACGGCAAGCCATATAGAATCGCACACCTTGCTGCACTAATCCCAAAGGCATTACCTTCACTTCCGAGGCTTTGCCTTGAGCATTTTCATAGGTCAACTCGAGGTAATTATTGTTATACAGGGCTTCCGTAATGGCTTTGAAAATTTTCGGGTCTATATCCGGTGGAATAAGAGGCTGGCGTTCACTGATAATCTGAACCTTATCTAGCCACTGCTTCTCTAAGTTTGACGAGGCTTCCGTCGGGTCGAGCAATCGATTTCGGGAATACTCGAAAAAGCTCTCCATCGACTTAAGCAGATTAGGGGGCAACAGGTCCTTTAGATACTCTTCAGACAAACGCAGCATTAGGGACTCTTGTAACGTCAAATCCGCCAAAGAAAAGCCCTTCGCATTTTTATTCCAGCGATAACCGAACGGCTTGCTTCGATTGTCACAGTAAATATCAAACTCATCGACCAACTCATTAAGCGTTCTCTGAATTGTGCGTAGGGACTTATCCCAACCAGCATTCGTCAATTCGTCATGAAAATCTCGTGCTGTCTTCAATCCATGACGCGGAATTCGTCTTAAAATTTCGAGCGAGAATTTAAGTTGTTCTGATGCTGAGCTGCGTTCTGCCATTCTTTAGCCATTTACCTTAATCAATAATGATTAGTTCAGTGTAGCTAAGAATCTATGGTATGTTTTACTACTAATGCATAAACCCTATCGGCTTAGAGCTCGCCCCTTTAAAGCCTGCTTCATATTCAAGTGCATCGTAAACCTGATCAGCGTTTTCAAATGGCGCAAAACGATGTCGACGCTGTATAACGGCAAAGTCTCCTGGAGTTAGAACACTTATAGTAGTCAACTTCTGTTTTATATTTTCAGAGGGTAATTCAATATCCAATTGCTCACACACTTTTTGAAACAATGAAGTTACTTGGTCAGGCTTCATATAATCAAACTTCATCTTCAAATCAAAGCGCCTCAGCGAAGCCATATCCAGACCATCCACCAGGTTTGTGGAGGCAATAAATACACCTTCAAAACTTTCCATTTGGGTGAGCATCTCGTTGATTTGGGTCACCTCCCAGCTATGTTGAACATTGCGCCTGTCTTGAAGAAAGCTATCCACTTCATCAATCATTAGTACAGCTTCAGATTGCCTTGCCTCTTCAAAAGCTGCTGCAATATTTTGTTCTGTTTGGCCAATCCACATTGAAACCAGATCCGAAACTTTTTTGAGCAATATCTGTTTACCTAATTCCTTAGCTATCCAATTGCCATAGGCCGTTTTTCCTGTTCCTGGAGGGCCGTACATACAAATCCGGCCAGAACCGTTTGATGCTAATTGCTTGGGTATCGACTTGATATCGACATCACATGATATGAGCGTCGGATCAAACTTAAGCAGATTCTGCGTCACTGATGATTTGATCTCTCTATGACCCTGAGCCTTAAGAACGTTATTGACCATACGCTTAAAGTGAGTCGCCCGTTCTTGTTTATCAAATGTCTGCTTAGTTTGGCTAATAACCTTAGCAACTCTATCTATCACCGCTGGTGAAATAGCTTCATGAGATGCACAGATCTCGATATCATCTTCCTCAAGAAAACCTGCGCTTAGTTCTTGAATGATCTCCTTCCGACGCCCTCTAGGCGGCACATCTAACTCAATCACCATATCAAAGCGACGAATAATAGCTCTATCCATACAGTCCACGTCATTGGATATCCATATAGCTGGTACTGGGTTACTTTCTAAAAGTCGAGTGAACACATACTTGTGCTTGTCTGCATAAGAATTACAGAAAAAATTATTCCTGAAGATATCCTCTATCTCATCAAATAAAATTAAGTTTCTGTTCCCATCCAGAACTACTTGTGAAGCAAAATAACCATTCATCCTTCCCGAAGCGTCCAGGGAATTACCTTCACTATCTACACCTGCCACTTCAAAAAGAGAGGTATCACATTTTTCAGATATAACCCTTGCTAGTTCTGTTTTACCTGTACCGGGGGGACCATAGATAAGGATATTTATTCCTTTATCCTGATTTTCAATGGACTGTTTGAGATACTCTTCTAACAAAGCAAATTCCTTTTCAATATGCCCATAATCTTCAGCGCCTAGTTTGTTGGAAGCACTCTGTACTACTCTATCGCTCACTAATTCAAGCAACGTAACGTCTCTAGATTGGTCCTTTATCAATTCAATGAAATGATCTGATAACACTTCGATACGACGATCCAGGTCATAGGTTCCACTCATTTTATCGATGCGTAGAAAACCTGAACGAGTTAATATCGACTGATTGGAAAAGGCTTGTTTAACTGCTTTTCGATCATCATTTAGCATGAAGCCAAGGACTTGGTATGCTTTATCTAGAGTGCAATCAGGTAAGGCATCGAAAACAGTCTGAATCGTCACTTTGGACTTAAGCGATACAACAAAATTAACCAACTTTGTCTCTACTTCATTCAAGCCAAGACTAAAGGAAAGGTTCAGTATATTTGGATTTGTTACTTCGTAGGCGAGAGCACCTAAAGTATCGAGGAGGCCAAGATACGCTGATTTTATCGCGATTCTAAATTTCTGCTTTTTCTCTTCTTTTCTATTAAATTGTTCTTCAGATTCTTTGCCATACTTTTTATCGCAACCTGTATTCACTCCACAAGATTCGAGCACTCGCAGCTCTTCTATATCATAATAGTCATAATGAGATCCG
>NZ_LWFE01000070.1:0-1333 GCF_001635675.1 Oleiphilus sp. HI0061
TCTATGGCGTGCCAAGCTAGCTCGAGCATAATGCGTTGCTGTGGATCTATAAACTCGGCTTCAATTGGTGAAATTCCAAAAAAACTCGCATCGAGAGCAAGAGGCTCTGCAATGATACCTCGAGTGTTAACTTCACCATCTGCTGACGTGGGTGCAAATACATGCAGGCTTTCTTTTTCTGCTAGCAAGTTCTCCCAAAATTGTGGAAGGTTATTTGCGCCAGGTGCATTAATGGCCATGCCTATAATAGCGATGTCACGAGAGCCATCTTTGCGGGAGTTAGTATTTCGTGTCTGATAGTTGTTAGTTCTCACTTGCTTACTAAGATGATTGATAAACGAGTCTATCGAAGCGTATTGAAAAAGCTTATAGGCGGGTATATCTAGCTGAAAGCTTTCATATAGCTGAACTGATAACTGGTTCGCCATGAGTGATGTCATGCCTACATCAACCAGACTTTTTGATGTGTCGATATTGTCGTTACCAAGCAAGGAATAGATCATTGAGCTTAGTGACACTTTATCTGGCACAGCTATTAGCTGCTCTTTCTGCATGCTTGAAACCTGCTCAGCTAACTTACCTTGATTGGCGTGATACTGGGCGAGCATACTCTTGCGGTCGATTTTCCCTGAAGGCGTTGTCATCAGTGCATCGCTGAACAGAAAATGAGACGGCTGCATATAGGCAGGTAGCTCTTGCGTGAGGTATGCTTTGAGTATTGAAGCATCCTCAGAGTTGCTTACAATAAAAGCAATAATCGATTTTTGCGCTTCGCTCTCTGAAACTGTTACAGCTGCATTGGAGACACTCTCATGCTTCATTAAACAGGCTTCAATTTCCGATAACTCAATACGATAGCCACTAATTTTTACTTGGTTATCAGTTCTACCTGAATAAACTAACTGGCCCTTATTATCTGCTGAGACCAAATCCCCTGTACGATAGCAAAGTTGTTCTTTGCCATTGATCGTCATAGTGACAAAGCGTTTGTTTGTCTCTATCGAATTATTTATGTAACCAGTAGCTAAAACTGGGCCGCTAATATAGAGCTCTCCTACTTCTCCAGCTCTGACATTTTGGCCATTATCATTCAATATATTAAGTTTCGCGTGAGGTAATGCGCTACCAATTGGGGGTATTTCCGGCCAATCGCTGGCAGGGGCTCTCATGATAAGTTCGCTTACCACATGAGACTCTGAAGGGCCGTATTGATTTGACAAGCTTGTCTTAGGGAGCTGTTCGAAGATAGACCTAATATCCTCAGTGATAATTAGCTGCTCGCCCGCGGTGATAACTTCTTTCAAGGACTTCGGCACGATGTTTAGTCGAACAA
>NZ_LWFE01000071.1:0-804 GCF_001635675.1 Oleiphilus sp. HI0061
CCGCAGCCATCGCAACCTGTTTATATTCATGGTAAGACGTCGCAGACATGTTGCCTCTGGACTTACCGTGAATAATCACCTGCGCACCGATATCTGTTTCAGGCTTCAACAAAACCGGATTCATATCCGTTGTCGGCAAAACACAAGCAGCGTGCGCCTGCAATGCCTGCGCTCGCCCTATTTCGCCACCATCAACCGTAACAGCACTGTTGAGCGCCATATTCTGAGGCTTAAAAGGCGCCACTTTATGGCCGCGCCTCACCAAACAACGACACAAAGCAGCCACTAAGGTACTTTTACCCGCATCTGAAGTGGTGCCTTGTATCATCAGTGTGGTCATATCTTAACCTTTACTCAATTAGTCGTTCACAACTATCGACGAGCTCAGCGTATCAAGGTCAATCCTCTCAATACCACCTGTGTACTCAGCAGCACGGTCACCCGAAGCATAACGCCCCACTCCTGTTATGAATAAATCTCCTGCAAAAAGGTCTATTTCAATTGGGTTCTTAACGGTTAGCTCTAAGCCATCTAGTTCACCAGTACCAATTGACACTTCTGCGTCAGTCAGTGTATCAATTGCGATTAGGTAGGCTTGAGTCGGCGCATACGAGCTATCAAGTCCCTGAGTGACAACATACAATACGTCTTCATGGATCAATGCAGCAGAAGCATTCGGGAGGCCGTCTTCATCATAATGACTGATATCAATACTATCTAATACGAAATCATCTGACGAGCTATCAGTAACGCTTGGATCGATGACAAGAATTGACCCTTCTCCCCAGCGAATAACATAGGCTT
>NZ_LWFE01000072.1:0-845 GCF_001635675.1 Oleiphilus sp. HI0061
TGTACGCATCGTTGCTTTGATCAAATCAAGATATAAACGCAGAATCTTGTCTTCGGTCAGGTTATGTACATTGTTTAGCGCCTTGTAAAAGTTTTCTTCTATCTTATCTAGCAGCTTTAGATTCTTTGCAGATAAAGCGTTTGCACCGGGTTTAAAACGGTGTTCAAAATAGTCGCTAAGCAAGGCCGTGATTTCTACGTTTGACACCACCGTATTAGAAATAAACTCTTGAGAGTTGCTAACGCGAATCTGTTGCATATAACGGGAGTAAGATCGTAGCATCGCGATTTGACGCCAATTCATATAGGCACTGATTATTAACCTATTAAATCGGTCATTCTCTGCGTCTCCCTGCCACACTTTGATAAATAGCTCTTCGAAATTATCACGAATCTTCGAAATATCAATTGGCTTCTGATCGCTTGTCGTCAACATAAAATCATGTAACCACACCGTAGCTCCTTCACGATCAATACTTTCGTAAGGGTTCTCACCGATAACTCTCAGCCCCATATTTTCGAAGATAGGCATGACATCAGACAATGGGATCGGTTGATCAGCATGAAAAAGCTTAAAGTGAACGACTTTTTCATTTTCTTCTATCGTTCGATAAAAACTCATACCAATCGTATTTTCAGTTTTTACCTTTTCTATATTCTCGATATCGACCGCAGCTCTTCGAGGCGAAAACTCTTCTCGATAACTTGATGAAAAAGCGGATCTATAACGGTTGATATAAGTATTTGCTTTCTCTTCGCCGTAAGCATCAAACAAAGATTGCTCTAGATCGTCTTCCCAAGACTGAGCTACAGCAACAATTTTCTCTTCAATGTCAGCAACGTTAA
>NZ_LWFE01000073.1:0-978 GCF_001635675.1 Oleiphilus sp. HI0061
GAGAATTGCAGTACTTCCTGTTCCGGCATTTATCTTGAAAACCATACTCGGTGAATCATCTATTTTATTGCTTGGAAGTCAGAATGTAGTCCCAAAGAAGCTTCTAGAAAGTGGCTTTCAATTTCAGTATCCTCAGTTAAAGCAAGCCTTGGATGAGATACTTTGACTTTAAATCATGTCATTATGATCTAGTTTTGTGCTTGTCGCGTATACCTTGTAGAACTGTTAAAAATGCATGGCATGTAAGAGGGTGATGGGTATGAAAAAGCATAATGTTATTGTCTCCGACAAGGCTGCTTCTAGCGACGCTATGAAAAGCCGAGGTGAGAAGTCAATTCAAGTAGGTTTGAGTGCCTGTTTGGCGGGTCATGAGGTGCGTTATAATGGCGGTCATACCCAATCTCGTTTATGCCTCAATGTACTTAGTAAGCACTTCGAATTTAAAACCTTCTGCCCAGAAGTTGCTGCTGGGTTTGGAACTCCCAGACCTACCATGAGGCTGACGGGCAACCCGGAATCGCCTCAATTAAATTTTAGCGACGACAATTCTAAAGACTTGACTGATCAGTTAGTGAGTGGTTTTGAGCACAAACTACCAGAAATGGGGAGTTTGGATGGTTATATCCTGATGAGAAACTCGCCTAGTTGCGGCATGGAAAGGGTGAAAGTCTATCAGCCTAATGGTCATGCTCATATGAAGCCAGGGATGGGCGTTTTTGCTCGTGCTTTAAGGGAAAAATATCCGCTAATGCCAATTGAAGAAGAAGGTCGTCTCAATGATGACGTCTTGTATGACAATTTTGTGATGCGCGTTTATGCGTATCATAACTTTCGTAAAGAAGTTTTGGATCAGCCTAGTGTTTTAAAACTAACCAAATTCCATGCGAGCTACAAATACTTATTGATGGCACATAATCAAAAGCAAGCGAAAGCGCTTGGCAGGTTGTTAGCGGGTGACAAGAGCTTAAGTATCGAAAT
>NZ_LWFE01000074.1:0-1190 GCF_001635675.1 Oleiphilus sp. HI0061
CACAGGCTCGCCGCTTCAACCGTTACATTTGGTCTAGACTCATAGATAATCCCAATCACACCAAGCGGCACACGCATCTTGCCAACCTGAATACCGGAAGGCATATACTTGAGATCGTTAATAATTCCAACAGGATCATCAAGCCCTGCTACTTGCTGCAAGCCTTCAATCATGCCATCTATACGCGCTGGCGTAAGCTCCAAACGATCAAGCATCGCATCATCCAAACCATTTTCACGCCCAGCCTCAAGATCCTTTTTATTCTCTTGAATCAACATATCACGCTTGGCATTCAAAGCATCAGCGGTTGCTAATAGAGCTTTGTTTTTTAATCCGGTACTGACTGAAGTCATCTGGCTAGCAGCTTGACGAGCTGCCTCACCCACTTTGACCATATAGGCTTTAACGTCCATCTTCTTCTCTTGGCTTAATTATCAAAAACGCGATTATAGCGTGTTCCTACTGCCGCTCCTAGTACTAGCAATGTAGCACCCCAAAAAGAGCCGCCAAACAGCGATAAACTAAACACAAGACATCCGTATTTCTTACTGATATCGAGACATCTTAAATAGAACATTATATTCTAAACATCTGATCTTTTAGCATAAGTGAGAATATAAGCGCACTCCACCACCACTCACTAAAGCACCACATCCCTTATTATTTAGCGACAAGCCTGTTATAATTCCGCACCCTTTTGTTAGGTAGCAGCCTATAGAAATAGCAGCTATCCACTTAAACACGATTTTTTCGTTTATTGACCTCTGGTAAGAGTTACATATATGTCGCAATACAATTTGACTCATTTAAAGCAATTGGAAGCTGAAAGCATCCACATCATTCGAGAAGTAGCCGCTGAATTTGATAATCCGGTAATGCTCTATTCTGTCGGTAAAGATTCCGCTGTTATGCTGCACTTGGCTCGCAAAGCTTTTGCACCAGGTAAGCCACCTTTCCCTCTAATGCATGTTGACACTACCTGGAAATTCCAGGAAATGATCAAGTTTCGTGACGAGACCGTTAAAAAGTATGGCTTCGATCTGATCGTGCATATCAACCAGGAAGGCGTTGATCAAGGCATCGGACCTTTTACTCACGGTAGTGCCAAGCACACCGACGTAATGAAAACCCAAGGTCTTAAACAAGCACTGGACAAATATCAGTTTGACGCAGCCTTCGGTGGCGCACGA
>NZ_LWFE01000075.1:0-1388 GCF_001635675.1 Oleiphilus sp. HI0061
TCCTTGCGAGTAATTCTCTAGTGGAGCGCTGGCCTCACCTAAGCGCTGACTCTGTTCAGCTGATTTTTTCCGCAAAGATCGCATCAAACCCACAACATTATTTAGCGCACTTTGCACTTCTGCCTGATTTTGTTGGAATGGACTATCGCCACCCATTTGATTTGCTTGACCGGATAGTGTTCCTAGACCTGGAGCCGCACCTGAAGGAGAGCTTGCGGACTGAAAAGGCGGCGCTGTTAATGCAGCGCTTTGAGTATCAGCTTGCCCGGTTCCACCACCAAGAGATTCGATAAAGGAAGAACGCTGCTCTTCTAACGGGGCACTTGGCGCTCCCAAGGCATCTTGGTTTTGTTGAGTTTCAGCGGAGGTAGCTAAACTTGCTTGGCTTTCTAAACTGGCTGCCATAGGGGACGCTTCCGGCACATAGCCTGGCCTTCCCGCCACACCAGGCCCACCTGCAGAACCACCCTGAGCTGAATTTTCTTGCTCTTGCGGTCTTTTCTCCTGAGAGGGCTCTGGTTTTGATCGCTTAGGTTTAGCTTCTGCACGTGACTTGACTGCCTTAGCCAGATCCATATTCGGTAGAATATTATGGTTAACCAAAATCTGGTTTAAACCTAAATACAAACTATCAAGCGACGTCATTACCTGCTTTTCAAACACCTTGAAAACCAGTTTCTCTAGTGTCCCACCCAAGCGCAGAGGTATAACGGCGGCATGAAAAGCACTCACCAACAATGCTGGGCCAAAAACACTTTGGTGATGGTTTTTATCACCAATTCCTACCGCATCCAAACGGACTTTAAGAGGTAATAATTCGGCACGATATTGAGTTTCACATTTGGTAATCAAGACCCTTGAAGTCAACCAGTCTTCAAAGTCACCTTTATCGACAAGCGATAGGGTATCGCTCATTTTTGTAGACATATCCAGATGCTCTTGATATGCCCCTAAAGGATCTTGCACTCCAATTGAAAAACCAGCTTGCAGTTCACGCTGACTCTTCTCTACTTTCTCAGCAGCGGCCATTAGCTCATTGGCTTTTTGGTCACTTTGGGCCTGTATTGAAGCTTGCTTTATTTCCTCAATTAAAACTGGCCAAAGGTCTGTCATTAAGGGAAGTGTCGTGCTATGAATCCTTTCTATACACTCCTCAACAATCTTTTTGCTCTCTTCGCTTGGTGCCGAACGTGCACCCTGGTTCATAGCAACCAAAGCACGGATAGCTTGAGGTTTACGCTCAGTAAAGCGAATACCAAAAGCTCCTGTCATCATATGTGCGAGATGCGCACCGATGTGAAACTCTTTACCACGCAAGTCCTTAAAAGAAAGGTCCAGTAAATCTTCTTTTCTAAGTATGGCCAAAAAGTCGATATACTCACGATCAA
>NZ_LWFE01000076.1:0-606 GCF_001635675.1 Oleiphilus sp. HI0061
GGGGCATCGGGCAAAAGGGCTTCCCCCAGAGGAAGTGTCAGACCCACGAGGTCGACAGCGATATTGGATATCGCTTGCAGGCGAGGGAGACGATGCCGGAGAAGGTACAGATTTTGACGCGGTAAAGAACGGTTATGTTTCAGTAACGCCGCTTCAAGTTGATATGACTCGTCATGAGCTGATATCACAAGTAAAAGATTGTTTAGAGGATTGAATATCGTGAGTCAGACACTTGATCTCGAAGGAATAGGAATGACCTCGCGCCGTACCCGGATGCGACTCATTCAGCGGCTCAGGGATGAGGGGATTACCAACGAGGATGTATTGGCAGTCATGCTGGATACGCCGCGGCATATATTCCTCGATGAGGCGCTATCTCATCGGGCTTATGAAGATACAGCTTTACCGATTGGGCACAACCAAACTATTTCCCAACCTTATATTGTTGCGAGAATGACTGAGTTGTTGCTGCAAACGGCGCCGCGTAGAGTTCTTGAACTTGGCACCGGCTCTGGGTATCAGGCGGCGGTCTTGGCTCAGTTGGTGGGTGAGGTCTATAGTGTTGAGAGAATTAATCCTCTGTTAGAAAAAGCGGTTCAACGCTTT
>NZ_LWFE01000077.1:0-1021 GCF_001635675.1 Oleiphilus sp. HI0061
AACAAATCATCAGGGTATAAAACCTGATATAAGGTCTTATCGTCAATAGCTAGTGAAGACTCCTCTTCACGATCTAAAACCCCATCGTTATCGGTATCAGAGCTTGACGGGTCGGTAAGCGTAAGAGCAACTTCGACACCATCGCTAAGCTGATCACCATCACTATCTGGTATAAGAGGGTTTGTTGAAGTCAAATACTTCTCGACACCATCAGATAAACCATCGCCATCGGAATCAGCGGAAAGAGGTTCAGTGCCGAGTAACAATTCTAACCCGTCTTCAAGTCCATCGTTGTCGGAGTCACTACCATTTACAAGTGTCCCATTTACTAATTCTAACTCATCGGTTAGACCGTCATGATCCTTATCATCACCAATTGATGGGTCCGCATCATCAATTGGGTCACTACCCCAGATGAGCTCAAAACCATCTGAGTAACCATCGCCATCACTATCAAGTAAAACTGGGGAGAGGTTTAATTCACTCTCAGTAAAGTCATTAATCCCATCAGAGTCAGAGTCTCGCAAATGAGGGTTGGTTGAATAGGCGCTTGTAAGTTCCACCAGGTCGGGCAGGCCATCAGAGTCTAGATCATCTGGGCGACCCTCGCCTTCCACTGAACAGTTCTGATCAAACCTGAAATAGTCGCGAAAGTTTGGAACTCCATCGCCATCACTGTCAACAAAAGCGTTTGAAGCATCAGTAGAACCGTTCAACTTATCGATATTTAGCCCTACAAAAGCTTTCGCACCCTCGTATGAAAACGAGTCTTGAACCTCATTGTCTTCAGCAACAAGGGGAGCAAGCTCTAAACGAATTAAATCACCATACCTTAGCTTTTCACCAGGATAGGTAAAATCTTTAACTAAACGATCCAGCTCACCATTTATATACCAACGAGCTTCAAGCGTTTCCAACGCAACAGCGCTGAACTTGGACAAATCTAGACTCACTGATTCGCCCTCCTCAACAACGACGGGAGTAATGGAAAACTCAGTTAGCTCAGAGTCTGTTTCGATAG
>NZ_LWFE01000078.1:0-943 GCF_001635675.1 Oleiphilus sp. HI0061
TCAAAGGCAGAGATAACAAGAGACAAATAAGCGTAACACGGGTATTCATTTTCATAACAATTGTGGCCGTTCAAATAAGAAAGCGGTCTAGTTTACAGTCATGAACCGTAGGCTCAAGCTTAAGTGTTTACTGTGTTCGTTTTATGTTTGGGAAGAGCAAGTGAAATGGTCGCCGAAAGGGCGATAAATGTACTCGATACCCATAAACATGCTTCAAGGCCATAAGACTGGAAAATCCAACCTGATAGTACGGTGCCAACTAGCCTGCCCATGGCATTGGCCATATAGTAGAAACCCACATCTAAGGATACGCCATCGTCACTGGCGTAACTCACAATCAGGTAGCTGTGCAAAGAAGAATTTATAGCAAACAGGGCGCCGAAGGCGAGTAAACCTATTACGATCACCAGCTGTGCTGAAAGCGAGCTCGATAAGGCTAGTGCGATGCCCGCGGGTATCAGCATTAGAGGCAGCGCCCAGCCGAGCGCGCTATGGCCATCGGGGGCGCGCTTGGTCGAGCTTTGCGTAATCTTGGGGGCAAAGGACTGCACTAAACCATAGGCGATTACCCAGCTTGCAAGAAAGCCTCCTACAGACCAATGGTTCCAGCCGAACTCGCTCGCTAGATAAACGGGCAAGGCAACCACGAACCAAACATCTCTGGCACCAAACAGAAATAAGCGAGCTGCTGAGAGGGCGTTGATTGCCCGACTTTTAGAAAATATTTCAGTGAACTTCGGTTTGTTCTTTGCCTTGCCTAAGTCTTGTTTTAAGGCAAACATGCTACCCAGCCAAACCACAAACAAGCTTAGCGCCATAGCAAGAACGGCACCTTGAAAACCGAGAGTGGCCAGTAAAGCGCCGCCTAAAAAGAAGCCGACACCTTTCAAGGCATTCTTAGATCCGGTTAGAATTGCCACCCACTTATACAGTGTAGTTTGCG
>NZ_LWFE01000079.1:0-788 GCF_001635675.1 Oleiphilus sp. HI0061
AGCATTTTGATAAATTTGCCAAGCAGTTTCTGTCTTAGCTGTCGCGAATGCAATACCGAATGAGGCTGTCAAACTTATCCGTTGCCCCTGCCAAAAGCAGTCTGTACTTTCAATCGTGGCACGAATTCTTTCTGCCAATATATGCGCTTCATCTTTACTTTCGCCACAGACAATAATACTCATCTCTTCTCCGCCAACGCGCGCGGCAGTATCATTCTTCCTGCAATTTGCAAGAATCAATGTAGCAACCTTCTTCAATACTTCATCACCTGCCTGGTGCCCAAATCGATCATTTACTTGTTTAAAAAAGTCTAAATCAATTTGAATAATGGCCATTGAGGCACCGGTACGCAGATGCTGCTGAAACTCTTGTTCTAAACGGTTTTTATAATAACGCTTATTGTAAAGCGCCGTTAGGCTATCGGTCAGTGCCAGATCTGTAATCATATGCTCTCGACGACCAATAAAATAACCTAGCAATGAAAACACAATTCCCGTTGCCAAGCTCATATAGACATAGAGTAATAGATCAAAATGTTCATCAGAGAATGGATCACGCCCCGCAAGTTTCTGGACTAGAACCCAACCCGCCGGTGCACCTAACGATAAAGCCAGGCCGTACAAAGCCCTCAGAACCGGTAAGGATACAAAACGGGTGAGCCGGTTTGAGATTTTAGCGTTAGAACTACGTATCATCGTCATTGGATTTGCTCTCCTGGCGGAGCAGGCTCTGCTCCCTTACTTTGAAGGTAGCATGAACTCATGAATTGAAGTCTGACTCTGATCAA
>NZ_LWFE01000080.1:0-3113 GCF_001635675.1 Oleiphilus sp. HI0061
ACTCCTTCGAAAAAAACGTCTTTGAAGAAAGCACCTTGGTAGACCTGGATATGACAGCTCACATGCTCGTTCTTCTGGTATCCCATGAACAAGATGTGGTAGGTACCTTACAAGCAACTGTCAGAAGCGCCATGAATTTCACTCACCATCGTGACCCTGAAACAGCAATGCACATCGACCGAATGTCCCGATTTTCAAGACTAATCGCTGACGAGCTGGCGCATAAATATGGTTTTGACGACCAGTTTGTCGAGCATATTTTCCTGTTCTCACCTTTGCATGATATTGGCAAGATTAGTATTCCCGACTCTGTACTCTTAAAGCCAGGAAAGTTAGATGATCAAGAATTCGAGATCATGAAATCTCACGCAGAGAAAGGCAAGGAGCTAATCGATACGCTGTTAGAAAACTTCAGCCTAGATAGCCTCAACTACATCGACATTCTGAAAAATATCGCCCACCACCATCACGAAGCCTACGACGGTTCCGGCTACCCTGATGGGCTAGTTGCCCAAGATATCCCTATCGAGGCAAGAATTGTCGCAGTAGCCGATGTCTTTGACGCACTAACCAGTGAGAGACCTTATAAAAAAGCTTGGTCAAACGATGATGCTTTCGCAAAAATTGACGCCATGGCTGGCACTAAGCTGGATAGGGAATGCGTTGATGCACTAATTAAAAATCGCGAGCTAGTCGAAGAAATCCAACGACAATTCAAAGAAAATATTATTGGCTAAATACCCTTGGCTTGACGTCTATCAGTGTCACCTTTTTTTAATGTAGACAAACTAATATCGAGCTAGTCACTACCGGCTCATCACTCACAACAAGCATTAAGGGAATAAAACAAGTATGTCGAAAGTTAGTCTTGGCCAAAGCGCAAGTATCAGCAAACGTTTTTCTGAAGCAGAAGTAAATGCTTTTGCAGAGTTATCACTTGACTTCAACCCGGTCCACCTTGACGCCGACTATGCAGCCAAGACACCATTTGGTAAACAAATAGTCCACGGGATGCTTGTTTCAAGCCTTTTTTCTGGTTTGTTAGGAAAACACCTGCCCGGAGAAGGTACCATTTACTTGGGGCAGGACTTAAAATTCAAGAAACCAATATTTATTAATCAGGAAGTCACTGCAACAGTAGAGATTATCAACATACGTAATGATAAGCCCATCATTACGCTTAGCACCCTCTGTGTAAACGATCAGGGAGAAACCGTGATCGAAGGCGAAGCGGTTGTTATGTTTGCTGGCTAAATTATTGACTAATTGCTGCGGTACTCAGCTTATTCAGTACTGCGGCGATTTTAGATATGACTTGGTCACAACCTTGAATATCGTGACGCTTCTGTAAATACTCCGGATTGTTGTATGAAATTCTGACCTTATTATCATTATCCTTTTGAATCATTACTTTCTGCGGTAAATCGATTGCTACCGCTGGCGCGCAGTTCATTAGAGGTGTTCCTACCTTTGGGTTACCAAAAAGAATAAGCTCCGTCTCGGGCATAGCCAAATTAACGCTTTCCGCATTTTCCTTGTGATCAATTCTTGCAAACAAACTTAGACCTTTCGCCAGAATAATTGATTCAAATCGGTCGGCAGTTTTCTTCACTGTATACGGGCTTTCAAGTGATACCAGGCCTTCAGAAGCGATAGCACTGAATGAAGCCAAAAAGCCGCATAGGACCATCAACATTATACTTTTCATAATTTTTCCTTTTTATTATCTATGTACTTAAGCGACTCCTGGTTAATAGCATATAAGGTAGCACACTCAAGTTCGAGCACAAGCGGCTCAATCTGATAATTTTACTCGCTAGCCTTATTTGTACACTATACTGTTGTAGCATCAAATGCAGTTTCAAATTTGTTAATTCTCAGGTCCGTTTTAAACGAGGTATGGATGAGCAAGGACACAAAAATTGTCAGTAAAGTACTTGTACACGAGTTCGAAAAAACGTCATTGACCTTGTTAAAAGATGTTTGCATTGAAAATAATTTGGTTGGTTTAAGAGTCAAAACCGAGGACGACCATATCGGTCTCGAAGGGGCGTCGAGTGAGTTTGACGAAGTCCTGTCGTCAAATCTCGACCTGGGCAGTGTATTCCTGACCGAAGCGCCTGATAGTAGTGGCGTAAGTGGTTGAGATTTGTGCCTCCAGATTCACCGCAAACGTCCTGAACTACCGATATTTTTACGCAGAGTAACGCGTAAAGAACTTTCTCCTGAAGTCCTTCAAGCGATTGCTGGCAGCTATGAAAACAACAACATTGACCAACTTAACGGTTTGATCAACGAGTATATTTGTAGCATGTATTACCCTCTGGAGTTGGCCAAGGGCTTTCAGGAGATCTCTACTCAAGTATTTGAAAGCCTGATCCCCGGGGTAAAAGTTCATTGTGATTACCCCTACCTGGTAAAAGACCAATTAATCTATGGTGAATTGTTCACACTGATTCCTTTGGAAAGTGACTGGTGCCGTGGTTATATGATGCTGCAGACCACTGAAAAGGAAATCACTGATTTAATTCGCTCTGACGCAACTGCCATTCATTCAATGCGTCCGAATCGCAATGATATTAACTCGATTCTCAACGAAGCCACCAACCTGATTTGGGGTAAAGCACGCTCTTGCTACTTCTCTTCCGTTGAGAGTTTAGAAGGCAATCGTATTTATGTCCCAACGCTGGTAAACCACTCTCAAAAACATATGTCCTTTGGTTCAACCGAGCCTCAACTATGCTTTAAGTTTAAGCTGATCGACCCTAAATTCCGCTTTGATGAAATCACCATCTATCAACGCCTTATCTTCAACCTTAGCTGGTCACCTGAAAAGTTTACTGAAAACGATCAAATTGTAGAGCACCTGGTTGAAGATGGTGATTTGGAAATGTTTTAATCAAACAACAGAGGCCAAAATTGGATTACGAGTTTTTGTTTGATGAGAGTTCCCAGCCGCAAGCCCTATTTTCTAGCGGCCATGAAGCTATCGCTACTTACTTCAATATGGAGCTAAAGACTATCGTCGCAATTGACGAGGTTTAACAATAATAGACAAAGTGGAAAAAGGACAAATCACTCAATACCACTTTCAAGGCTCTGAATTTCAACTC
>NZ_LWFE01000081.1:0-1313 GCF_001635675.1 Oleiphilus sp. HI0061
CAATATGCGGGTAGTCGATAAAAGGGGATTTCTTTGCTCTCTCATTCTGCTCGCCTTTATCTCATTGTTGTTCTTGTCCCAGTCGCGGCTTCCAGCGCTGGATGAAAAAGCTCAGATGGGCCAGCGCAACCATCTTAGTTCTCTCGCCTTTGATGTCATTTACCCGCTTAGTGCTGAGCAAGGGCATGCAGAGCGTATTCTCTATAGCTCGCTTAACTGGGCATATACCAACTGGCAAGGAATGACCTTTGGTTTTCTATTTGCTGCAGCTGTACTGACTTTAATATNTTTCCTTTCAATAAACTTGCCTAAAGTCGCAGATGGGCGAAATCCTTATAAACAAGCGTTTATTGGTGCCTTGCTCGGAACTCCTTTGGGTGTTTGCGCCAACTGTTCTACGCCCATTGCTTTTGGTTTATACCGGGGAGGCCTTCCTACTCCCACCGCTTTATCGATGCTGAGTAGTTCGCCAAGCTTTAATTTTATCGTGGTTGCGATGTCACTAAGCTTGCTGCCCATAGAGCTAGTTGCCATTAAGTACATCTTGATCGTATTTTTTGTCTTACTGGTAATTCCCTTTTTAAGTGCTCGTTTTCATGGCGAGGGTGGTAAGTTTAAAGGTAGTGGTATTGATCTCCCGCTAAATGCCTGTGCAATTACGCAACAAACTAGGGGGCTTCAGTTTGTCTTTGAATTTACCAAAGCATATTTGGGGCATTTAGGGTTTATCTTAAAAGGGGCGCTGCCTCTTATGCTTTTAGCTGGGGGGCTTGCTGCGCTTGTAGCAGAATTTGTTTCACTAGATAACTTAAATGGGTCGTGGACCTTAATAATACTAATTGTGGTGGCCTTGTGCGCTGCTTTTTTTCCGGTTCCTATTGCCTTCGATGTTGTTATCTCAGTTGGCTTGTTGGCAGCGGGGGTTGATATTGCCTATGTTGGCGCAGCCTTTTTTGCTTTAGGCGTTTTTAGTATTTATCCCGCGACGATGGTTGCACGAGATATCTCTCTGAAATTGAGCCTTGCCTTATTATTGAGTGTGTCTGTTTTAGCGTTACTGGCTGGTCTGACCGTCAGCGCATATACCGAGCAATCACAGGGCGCTAAGTTGCTATCGGTAACAGAAAAACTATCTCAGCTAGCGATGACTAATGATGCGGCTGAAAAGGAAGCAATAGAGCTTCACGGTTTACCGGAATATTCGGCACGCCCCCTGATGCGAAAAGCTGCCCGTGCCTGCCATGTTCTTGGTGAGTCTCGTCAGTATGACTGCTTTGAACGCTTCGTTGTTGAGCTATTATCGAAGCAATTTA
>NZ_LWFE01000082.1:0-826 GCF_001635675.1 Oleiphilus sp. HI0061
GAAGAGCTGCCAGTAGATTTGAAAGGCCGCTTTATATACTACGTTGGGCCTGTTGATCCGGTTCGTGAGGAAGTTGTTGGCCCTGCTGGCCCGACTACGGCAACACGTATGGATAAATTTACACATACCATTCTTAAAGAAACTGGCCTGATGGGCATGATCGGTAAAGCCGAGCGTGGCCAGGTGGCGATTGATGCGATTAAAGAATACGGATCAGTATACTTGATGGCAGTGGGTGGCGCGGCTTACTTGGTGTCAAAAGCAATCAAGAATGCTGAAGTGGTTGCCTTCCCTGAACTAGGTATGGAAGCTATTTATGAATTTGATGTGGTTGACATGCCAGTATCAGTTGCCGTTGATAGTCAGGGTATTTCAGTTCACCAGACTGCGCCAAAAGAATGGCAGGCGAAGATCATTGCGGCAAAGTCTGAATAAGAGATAAGCTTGAATTATCTCAGACCTATCTATAATAAAGAGAGTCTTCGTGGCTCTCTTTTTTATTTTGAGCGCCTATGTCTGAATACAAATTAGTCCTTAAACGATTGTGGAAGCAGTAAAATATTATGGAACAAACCTATCGTCTTGTCGTTTCTTGCCCTGACCGTACTGGTATAGTCGCAAAAGTCAGTAACTTTCTGGCAACTTATAATGGTTGGATCACTGAAGCGAGTTACCATGCCGACCAGAAGAACGGCTGGTTTTTTATGCGCAATGAGATCAAGGCGAGTTCGATTCCTTTTGATCTGGAAAACTTCAAAACAGTGTTTGAACCCATTGCCAAAGAGTTTTCCATGTCATGGAGTATTAGCGATTCTAATACTAAGAA
>NZ_LWFE01000083.1:0-1116 GCF_001635675.1 Oleiphilus sp. HI0061
CGTAAACTGGCTTTATTTCTGGAAGGCGGTATTCGCTTCTATGCTCTGACTTGATGGTATCAATAAAGCCATTAACTACGTCGTCAATGTATACCAAACTAACTGGAGACTCAGGGTTATCAACACGAATTGGAATATCATTTGCAATATTATGGCAAAAAGTTGACACCACTGAGTTATAGTTGGGTCTGGACCATTTGCCAAACACATTAGGCAAGCGATAATTGTAAATAGGGTTTCCCGCTGACTCTAGCAAACCTTGGAGAGACTTCTCGGCGCTCAACTTACTTTGCCCGTATGGATTATCCCTCTCTGCTTGAATAGAGGATGAAAACAGTACAGGCGCGTTGTTGCCACACTCTTTGAGTGTGTTCGCGATCAGCTCAGTTAAGCCAGCATTGCCAGTGCTAAATTCTGATTCATCTTTGGGTCTGTTAACCCCTGCTAGATGGACAACAAAATCCACTTCATTTAAGTGCGCAGTTAATTCGTCGACGGTATTCTCTTTTGAATAAGTAACATACTCAATACCTTCTTCTTTGCAACGCACTTGTAGGTTTTTACCAATAAACCCTTCTGAACCCGTAATTAATATTTTCATAATATCGAATTTAACTTGTCTAGTCCTGAATATTCAGTTGCTCTCTCACTTCCTTAAGAGATAACAAAACTTCTTTAACTTGCGAGACGTCAAGGCGCTCGGTGTTATGAGAGTGGTAATCATCAAGACTAGACTCTTCTTCATTCCCTTCAGTGAAGTATTTTTCATAGTTGAGGTCACGATCATCCATTGAAACCCTGAAGTAATCGCCCAAATCTTCTGCTCGCGATAACTCTTCGACTGAAGCGAGTGTCTCGTATAGTTTTTCGCCATGCCGAGTGCCGATCACTTTAATATCAACCTTGGAATCAAAAAGTTCCATCAAGGCAATTGCCAGATCATCAACTGTACATGCAGGTGCTTTCTTAATAAAAATATCACCCTGCCGTCCATGAGAAAACGCATAATCAACCAAGCCTACCGCTTCACTCAGGGCCATTAGAAATCTTGTCATGGCCCCGTCTGTAATTGTGATAGGTTTTCCAGCTTTGATCTGCTCAATAAAGCGAGGAATA
>NZ_LWFE01000084.1:0-715 GCF_001635675.1 Oleiphilus sp. HI0061
GTTGTAGCCACCATGGCAGCTCACTAAACTCCATATTACGGCGATCAGCTTTACGGCGGTTATTTTTATATTTTCGAGCTTGAGCAGTATCCTGCCTACGATCCTGGCCTCGCTTATCATTGAAAACATGGCTTTTTTCGGTTTTCATTGTATTCATGAAAGGCCTGAAGAGAACTCGTTGGAAAATGCTTACAATGTATGTTACCACTTTCCCACTGTGATTTGCGACGCCCTAGATCGATAAAAATGAAAGGAAGCTCAACTTATTGATCTTCCTCAAGTCCTTTCATCGTTTCTCTGTTTATTTAATCGACAAATAGATCGTTCATCAGTTTTTTATCTGGATCATCTGAGTAGCGATAGTGATCGAAATCATCCACGCCTCTCTTGCGAAGGATGTCTTCATCAATGATTACTTCACCACTGAGCTCACAATCTTGGGTGGTGAGTATTTCGTAGGCAGCATCGGCCATAATGGCGGGCTTACGACCTTTTTCAAGAGCCGACTTTCCGCCACCTTCAAATTCGATGGCAGCTGTAGAGATTAATGTTTGTGGCCATAGGGAGTTCACTGCAATTCCGTAGCGCTTGTATTCGGCTGCCATCCCAATAGTCAACATCGACATGCCATACTTGGTGACGGTATAAGGACCATAATGCTGGAACCATTTTGGGTCGAGGTTAACGGGTGGTGAGAGGCTCAGAATATGGCCGC
>NZ_LWFE01000085.1:0-864 GCF_001635675.1 Oleiphilus sp. HI0061
GTGATCTGAGTCAGTCGTTTGCTGCATCACCACTTGCAAAGGTGTGGGGTCTGGTTTTCCCGGAGAGAACTCTTGAGCAATAATACTGGTTCCTTTCGGGATCGACGTAACATCAACCTGATTCTGAACACCAAAGGCATTACGCATTGAACCAGCTAAACGCTTAAATTTGAGTACATCTATTTCTGCGAACGATAATAGCAGAACAAAGAAGCACATAAGGAGGGACATAAGATCCGCAAAAGTCCCCATCCATGCGGGGAGCCCGGGGACGCAATCGCAATCTTTTTCTTCTTCATCACTCATTGTCGAGTTGTTACCTCAGAGATCAAACTAAAAACATACAGGCTGCTTAATAAACCAGAACTATTCTTCACCTGTTTCTCGCTTGCCTTCAGACAAGTAGGTTCTCAACATAGCTTCAATAACACGTGGGTTTTGACCAGCCTGAATCGCCAAAACGGCATCGATTGACATGGACTTGATCAACTCTTCCTCTTCCATTCTAAGAGTCAGTTTGTCAGCAAAAGGGATAGCAACCATATTTGCAAGCATCGCTCCATATAGCGTGGTCAATAGAGCTAACGCCATCGCAGGACCAATGGACTTCGGGTCATCCATGTTGGACAGCATCGCAACCAAACCGATCAAGGTACCAATCATTCCCATCGCCGGCCCCAGGTCTCCTAGAGCAGACCAAACACTTGCGCCTGCCTTATGCCGCGCAACGGCCATATTCTTATCTTTCGTCAGAACTGTTTTAACAACGTCTTCATCATGGCCGTCGATTAAGAGAGCAATACCACGCGCTAGAAAGTCATTATTTATCTCCTTCCCTTCAAGCGATAGCAAACCACCTTTTCG
>NZ_LWFE01000086.1:0-1039 GCF_001635675.1 Oleiphilus sp. HI0061
AGCAATTTTATCTACCGTGCAATCAAGATAATCATTAAACATTCTACGGTTCGGCAAGCCTGTTAATGGATCATAGTAAGCCAGCCTCTCAATATTTTCTTCTGCCTGCTTTTTTTCGGTAATATCTCGGGCGATCCACAGAACATGCTTTTTTTCTGGCTGCTCAGGCAAGTAATGATTGATCGGACAGATTCGCCCTTCAAAGACCCTGCGTCCCCCCTTCACTTCTAGAGTATATTCAAGAAATTCCAGCTCTGAATACTCGAGCGCCCGCCTAATAGCAGAAGTCAGCTGAACAGCGGTATCACAATCAATCACTTCTCGTATATTTTTACCGATAAGTTCTGAACTATTGACAACCAGTAGCTCACCATTGCCACCATAGATATCGATATAATTACCTTCTTCATCGAGAATGAGGCCCAAATCGGGAATGACGGAGATAAAAGCTTTGAGCTTTTCGTTGGATGTTTTTAGCTGGGCATTCAAGACTTGTTCACGCTGCATTGAATACTCTCTTTCAATTGCTATACGAGATAAGCCAGTGAAGTGATCAATTAACTTAAGGTCTTCAGGTTCAGGGAAGCGAATCTCGGGGTAATAAATAGCAAAGGTGCCCAAAACCTCACCTGTTGAAGAGACAATGGGCGTCGACCAACAAGCGACTAGGTTGTGAGGTAAAGCAAGGCCTTTAAAGTCCGCCCACAAGGGGTCTGTAGCGATATCGGCAACAATCACCTGCCGCTTAGTAAACGCAGCCGTGCCGCAAGAGCCAACGCTTTCGCCTATTTCGACACCATTAACAGCGTCACAATATGCCTTAGGCAAACTCGGTGCTGCGCCGTGGTGTAAGTTGTTCCCTTTCAATAAAAGAATCGAGCTCTTGCCGGCCTTGCTTGCCAAGGCCTGCTCGATTGAACTACAGATTTCTTCCAAGCACTCTGGTAGAGACGCGCCCGACGAAACCATTTCGGTAATCGATTGCTGAGCGCGTAATAATTTCTCCAGGACCTCTTGATCCATAACGACCCTCTATTGC
>NZ_LWFE01000087.1:0-939 GCF_001635675.1 Oleiphilus sp. HI0061
GGTACATTGCCTGACTCGCTTCAAGGGACTCAAATGCAGCAAAGTCTGCAGGTGGATGACCAGGGTAACTTACGTATCTCCAGCGATATCAAAAGAGTGTTTGATTACTTCCTTTCGACCATTGAGGAAGAAGAGTTGGATATCGTGCTGGCTAGAATTGATGAATACTTGAGTTACTATTTGCAGGAGCCTGCACTGACTCAGTCAAAACAGATCTTGGCTCAGTATATCTCACTAAAGCAAGCGCTGTATGACTATGAACTCAGTCGCTCAGAGTCAATTAAAGGCATGATGGAGAGCGGAGAGTTAATGGCCGATAAAGGTCGTTATGTCGCTTTGTTAAGTGAGCAGCTAAATGCTCAGTCAGAAATGCGTGCGCAATATTTGGATGCAGAGGTCTACGAGGCATTTTATGCCTCAGAAGAGGCTTATGATCAATATACTCTGGCTAGACTAAGTGTAGAAGCTGAGGAAGGCTTGAGCGAAGAAGAAAAAGCTCAACGACTAGCGCAAGTCGATGCTCAAGCGCCTTATGACATTATAGAGTCCCGTAGAGAGGCTCGTATCACTGACGAATTAAATGCCCGTGTTGCCAAAATAGAAGAAGAGGGTGGCGGCTATGATGAAGTCAGAGCGGTTAGGGTTGAAATGTTTGGTGTTGAAGCAGCTGAACGTTTCGATACTTTGGATCAGGAGCGCGCTCAATGGCAAGCGCGTATTGATAGTTTTCTGGATCAACGACAAGAAATCCTATTGATAGAAGGCTTGAGTGCTGAAGAGCGTCAGGCTCAAGTTGATACATTACGTGCCAGTCAATTTGACTCACGCGAGCAGATTCGAGTGAAAGTTTACGAGCGCAAAGCTGACGTTTAGCCCATCTATTCATTGAGCACTGAACTAACTTTGTGTAGCATCCTCTGTGTTTTAAACATGTGAGGT
>NZ_LWFE01000088.1:0-792 GCF_001635675.1 Oleiphilus sp. HI0061
ATAGGGAGATTATTAATCCTGAAATCGAGGCACTTTCTACCAGCGATTTAAAACCCATCGTCAATATCGTGGCCCAGAGCCGGGCAGCTTATTTAAAGTTCATGTATGAACTAGGAAAAAAATATGATGATCTTGATGACTCACCGAGTGCCGAGGAATTAAAAAAACTCAAAACCCTGCGCCTTCGCTTTGAAGAGCTTGCTGAAGGAGCAAAAGCTTTTGAGACATCAATTCAGAAGGGCTATCTAGATCTAAAGACTAATTAAGCGACACACTTACAGCTGGGGATTCAGCACCAGCTGTTGATTTTCTTGGTCAATTTTAAACTCAAAACGCTTGAGAATATCCATCCCCAAAAGCCCATCATAAGTAAAGTCAGATAAGGGCAAAACTCCCAAAGTAACATCCCCCATTGATAATCCTCCAAGCGAGACTTGACCCACCTGCACTTTGCTCCCTTTGACGGAGCCATTGGCGGTCTTGAGCAGCAGCTCATCTGCCTCATCTAAAAGGCTAGGCAAATATTCTTGAACAAACTCTGTCTTCACGACAGTCATTGAAGCACCCGTATCAATCATTAGCGACAAACTGTGCTCGTCATTAACAAGCAGCTCAAGCAAATAGTGCTCACCAATAGTTTGCAAGGGAACGATATACTGACTAGAACGGTCTCTAAGTTCAGCAATGGTATTTTCCAATAGCTGAACCTCCTCGCCATATTTAAGGTCATGCCTTGCTGACACAAGGCTTAGTTCAGCCTCATCCCACTCCTCAGAGACAATTAGCCAGTGA
>NZ_LWFE01000089.1:0-804 GCF_001635675.1 Oleiphilus sp. HI0061
TCTAAACTAGAATCTTCTCTTCGCATAAGCAAGCGGGCGCTAGTGTAAACCAGAGAGGCATGTTTGTATGCATTCGAAAGGCAAGTAACATTTTGATAATACAGGTATAAAGAATGAAGAAGTGGCAATGCGTAGTCTGCGGATTAATTTATGATGAGAGCGAAGGCTGGCCTGATGATGGCATCGAAGCGGGCACCTCATGGGAAGATGTACCCGAAGACTGGCTTTGCCCTGACTGTGGTGTAGGCAAAGAAGACTTTGAAATGGTAGAGATTTAACATGAATACTTCACCTATCGTTGTCATTGGTAGTGGCTTGGCCGGATATAATCTTGTTAAGGAGGTTCGCAAGCTGGACCAGGAAAGCGAGATTATTGTGATCACTCAGGATGACGCACACTCTTATTCCAAGCCTATGCTCTCGACAGCACTTGCCAAAGGCAAGCAGGCTGATGAGCTATCAATGGCCGACCCGGGAAAGTTCGCGGCACAGCACAATATTTCAATCAGAAATCATACGAGTGTTGACCGAATCGATACTTCTGCCAAAGCAATCCTGATAGGTGAAGAACGCTTAGACTACAGCAAGCTAGTGCTTGCTTGTGGTGCTCAGGTCAATAAGCTCAGTTTTCCCGGAAGTGAGCTTGAGAAAGTCGTTTCAATCAATGACCTAATGGACTACCGCCGTTTTCGTTCTTTGTTAGGCGAAAACTGCTCAGAAAGCCAGAACCATGTACTGATCATGGGTGCCGGCTTAATCGGCTGTGAATACGCGAATGACTTATTGGCAAGCGGTTATAAGGTA
>NZ_LWFE01000090.1:0-891 GCF_001635675.1 Oleiphilus sp. HI0061
CCCAAATCAAGCATTTTTCGAGCCAAGTTATCAGAGTCTGGCTGATATTCACCACGTTCTATACGAGCTTTTACCTCATCGACGCGGCTTTGGTTTACTTCAGGCAGTGATTTAATCTCTGCTTCAATGCGAGCAAGATTTTGTGCCGAGGAGCTAAAGCTAACGCTGTCTTTAGCATTTTCGCTTGAAGGGGGCTGCCCTTGAGCGGGGTTACTAATGCTCTCAACAGACTTTCCAGCCTGATTTCGTTTGGGGCCATCTGTGCGATTAGAGCCAATGCCATTTATATCAATATTCATGGTGATGCATCCTTAAATCTTTCTATGCCTAATATATCGGCATGCGATCTTAATACTTTAGCTAAATCTTACAGTAAATTATGTTTTTTTCTAAAGTGTTATTATTACAAGGCCGGGCTCACTTACGCGAGCCTTTACAACACGCTTCGACTGCAGGTTTTGTACGGGTATTTGCTGCCCCAACGCCCCGTCAGTCATAGCGGTGCCGTTCATTCTAACCGAAATTGCACTATTGCTGGCAACGATTACAACATTATCGCCGCGCTTAACCAGCTTTGGCGGTGTTAAATGGCCAGGTTGAATTGTTGATCCGGGCCTAATTGAGCGCCGAGCTACCATACCTTCGACGTCAGATAGCTGTTGATAATGTGAATAGTGTGTTCGGTTAATAACTATTTCTTCTAGGTTGATGTCATTTATAGAGATCACTTGGCCACGCCGGATACCCCCCGTTGCGACAACTGTATGAGCGTAAAGGTCGAATTCTGAGCCAATATAGAGTTTCCAAGGTTTAAGACCTTCGCAGCGAATCTCGATTGTTATTCGGTTTTGTGTGAGAGGAGGGCGATTCAGCTTAAGTTGTGGCTGCTCG
>NZ_LWFE01000091.1:0-15221 GCF_001635675.1 Oleiphilus sp. HI0061
TAACGACACAGTCTCTCACTTTGCTCAAGAAGACTTACATTTTGGCGGCGTTGGTGAATCAGGTATGGGCTCCTACCACGGCGAGCAAGGCTTCCTGACCTTCTCTCATGCAAAATCAGTATTCTGCAAGAATCATTTCAACAGTACCAAGTTTGCCTACCCTCCTTTTGGTACCTTGATTCATAAGGCCTTATTCTCTATTTTCTTACGATAAGCTAGCTCCTTATAGAGATAACCCTTCAAATGCGCTGTCTATCTTGCCAGCGCAGACTTCTTGTTTACAACAAGCTGACTAGCAACCCACCCGAAATTTGGTTACTATTCCGCCCCTTCTTTAGTTCTTGGTTGTCTATACTTCCAATACTGTAAAATTGACTTAGGCACTGCAATCGTATTCCGCAGCTTCAGGAGTAAGACCCCCTATGAATACTGTCGTTTATCCTGGCACTTTTGACCCAATTACTAACGGCCATACCAATCTTGTAGAGCGTGCTGCAAAGCTTTTTGATCGCATTATTATTGCTGTCGCAGCCAGCCCAAAAAAGAACCCTATGTTTCCACTTGAAAAACGGGTTGAACTGGCAAAGGACGTTTTGGCTCATCTCGATAATGTAGAAGTCATTGGCTTTGACTGCTTATTGGCCGAGTTTGTAAAAGAGCACAAGGTCAACGTTATTCTACGCGGTTTACGTGCTGTTTCAGACTTTGAATTCGAATTTCAACTAGCGGATATGAATCGGCGCTTGATTCCTGAAGCAGAAAGCTTGTTTCTTACTCCTGACAACCACCTCTCTTATATCTCTTCCACTTTAATTAGGGAAATTGCCTCTTTGGGCGGTGATGTTTCAGAGTTTGTAGCGCCAGCCGTCATTAAGGCCTTAGAAGAGCGATAGCAGGATAGTATTTTGACCTTTAACCCCACTTTTATCAGATCATAGCAGAGGTATTTTTCATGGCATTAATGATCACAGATGACTGTATAAATTGCGACGTGTGCGAGCCTGAGTGTCCCAATGAAGCCATCGCACCCGGTGAAGATATATATATTATTGACCCGAGCAAGTGCACCGAGTGTGTCGGCCATTACGACGAACCACAATGTGTCGAAGTATGCCCTGTAGACTGCATTCCCAAAGACCCTGATCACAAGGAAAGTGAAGCAGAATTAATGGATAAGTACGAAAAGTTAACAGGCTAATAGAACTTATAGCGCTAACTATCTAAGTTAATTAGTAATATTCGTATTAATATCACAATTAATCACATTCCTTTGGTAGGTACTTCAGATAGTTTTGGTCTACACTAAAACTATCTGGGCTCACCGGGGTTCGCATAACTTCTGTTCGATTTAGCATGACTACATGCACACCTCCCGAGCTCATCATCAAATTCGCGACGTAGGATAGACCATGGCCAAGAAAGATGAAGTGGAGCACGAGCCACTCACTGAAAAGCAACGAATTACTGCTCTGGAAGAGAGTGTCGGGACGAACAAAATAGTACTACTGGTTGTCGCACTCTTACTAATCGTGATTATTTCTGTTTCGATTACAGTAATAACGATCACCGTCTTCGGAGATGAAGAAGAAGAGTCCGTCAACCTTGAAGTCGTTGAAGAGCTACAGCTACAAATCTCGGAATTGACCAGCCAAAACGAAGCTCAAACTCAACAAATAAAGAGCCTTAAGAAAATATTACCCGTTATCCAGGATCAACTGGGCAATACAAGCAACCTTAAATTGCTTAACGTGGTGATGGAACAAGAAAAAGGTAATCAAGAATTTCTAGAAGCCTTACGTACCGGCATGTATGACCTGGCTCACATGCTACCTGGCTCACGTACCTGGCTCGAAGTTTACGGCGAAAAAGTTGATTTAGCCGAAGCTCATAGCAAAGACAGAGAAAAAGACCTCAAAAGGATTCTAATTCAAAGCGACTCTCAAGATGAAGAGGATCTTTGGTAGCTGCTCATTTAGAACTACCGCTTCTCATCTTTTTCTTGAGCAACATCTGGCCCCATAATGATTGCGATCCAGCGGGTCTCGTCACTGCTTTCAAAGGCAATTTTTAACAGCATGGTCAGTGGGACAGACAGTAACATCCCCACTGGCCCAAGCACCCAACCCCAAAATACCAAAGACAAGAAAACAATCAAAGTAGAAAGCCCTAAGCCCCGCCCCATATAGCGCGGCTCAATAACATTGCCCATCAAGGTATTAACAAATAAATAACCCGCTGCAACCAACAACATATGCAAAGGCCCTAATTGAATTAAGGCCAACAACATCACGGGTACTGCTGCGATAATGGAACCAATATTCGGTACAAAATTTAGAAGATAAGCAATTAAAGCCCACAACAAGGGATATTCAACCCCCAGAATAAGCAACCAGATATAGATTAACCCACCCGTTCCCAGGCTCACTACAACCTTGATACTCATATAACGATTAACATTCTCTAAAAATAATTCAATATGCTCCATCAAGGTACTGTCTTCGCCGAAAGCCTTATGAAGTTTTGCCGGCAATGAAACACCTTCAAAAAGCATAAAAATCACTGTTAACACAATCAGAAAGGAGTTCGATAAAACGCCACCCAGGTTCCCCAGAGTGCTTACCGCCAACTTAAAAATCGTTGACGGGTCAAACAATTGCATTAACTTTTCCTTTGGAATATCCAAGCCCCAGGAATTTAAGCCACTGATTAGTTCGCCCATCAATGCTTGCAGGCGTATCTGGTACTGGGGTAGGTCATTTGAGAAAGCAGTGAGTGAAGTGGTAATAATAGAGATAATCACCAACTGCACCAGGCTGATAAAAATAACCACCAGTATCAAGGACAGCCAGGCAGGCAAGCCTTTCCGTTGCATAAAGAGAAAGGGAGGCGCACAAATGATGGCAAAAAAACCGGAGAGTAGAAACGTCACCATCAATGACTCAGCAGCGCGTATACCTGCAACCACAATAACAAATGCCGCCAAAACAAACAGCGTACGTGCTGCCGATGAAAACCCAGAGATCTGATGCATTGCCAACTCCTTTAGCAGGATGTTCCCACGAGATCTAATTGTTAATTAGCAGGGCAAATCGCGATACCGTGATTGTGAATTTCGACCAAGCTACTATGCAGGCTCTTCACCGCCAAGTCATAGTCGTCTTCGTTGACAACAAACTGCATGTCAACTTGTCGCATAGATTGATGCATTGCTAAAACACTAATTTCCTGCTGTGCCAGCGCCTTGACCGTCACCGCCAACATACCAGGCACTTGCATATTACTGCCAATCGCCGAAACAATCGCAACTTTGCACTGGTCAATCTCGGCCTCAGGAAAACATTTTTCCAGAGCACCGTATATACGCTTTACTGTTTTCAGGTTTGTAGCAAGATAATGAGTAATGGTGTTCGCATTAATATCTTTAGAAACAACATGGCCTTTGAAGCGCCTGATCAGCTCAAGAATTTTCTGGTCATAAGTATCGACACTACCCGTCATCCCCTGATCGAACACTTCCAGTGCATAGATGCCCTTGCAACCTGCAATAATTTCGACACAAGGCTCGTCACTGACATAGTCTCCGGTGATAAGTGTACCAGGATGGTCAGGCTCAAAAGTATTCTTAACTCTTAAAGGAATACGGTTACTACGTAAACCCTTGGCCGCTTTAGGGTGAATAGCTTCCATTCCCAGGTTAGCTAACTGATCGGCAACATCATAGTTTGTCCGTCCGATAGGAATAGCATTTTCTTCACCAACCAAACGAGGATCAGCCGTGCTCAAGTGAAATTCTTTATGGATGATGGTTTCACGCGCTTCGGTCAATACAGCGATGCGGCTAAAGGTCATTTCACTATAGCCACGGTCAAAAGTAGACATCAAGCCTTCCTCGCTATGCGCATAACCCGTCGCGATAGGTATCTGACTTGCCAAATCCAAGCCTTGAAACGCTTCAACGATCCGCTCATCCAAAGAGGTATGCTGTGCCGCGCGCCAGCCAGTTAAATCAACAAAACAAGCATTGAAACCGTCACGTTCAAGAAGCTTTGCAGTGTTCCAAGCGCTATGAGCCTCACCGATACTCGCCAACATTTCCCGAACAGTCGCCAAATGTGCGGAAAGCTCAAAATGCCCGTGTTGACAAAGTCTTTGAAGATCAACAAGACACTGCTCTGCATCATCCAGACGCTCGCCAATAAAACTATTCGCCTGCTGCAAAAGCTCACCTTCACCAAATAAGCCTGCGTTTATGGCCTGCATATCAGCTTTCACTTGCTGCAGCGCCTGGTGCCAACTCTTGTCTTTCAAGCCGTTGGCAAATAACGCATAGATTCCTGGCTGGCTAGTCTTTTTGTGCTCTAACAAAGCGTCTGTCATGCCGCCATACGCTGAAACCACAAATACACGCTGATAGATCGTATCCTCTCTTGAGGGTTTGCTGATTATATTATCGCGAATAGCGACATAATCACTCATTGACGTTCCACCGATCTTTTCAACACTATGCGATTTCATAACACCCTTCTATCACCAACACGCTTTAGAGAACTAGCCTGTAAAAAACGCGCTATTTTACGCCATTAACGAAATTTGTCTATCTGCCTCATTTTTAGCCCTCACTGAAAGACTGCAAGCCATGTAATCTTTCCAAAACTTAAAGCTAGATTGGCGATATTCGTTTTTATTATCGATATAATGCAGAGCAATTATTTAAGCTAAGTGGCCTGCTAATAAAATGACCATTGAAAACGAAAACACCTCAACATCCGCACAGCCCGACAAACGCTCTGAGCACCGGACACCAATGAAGTGTAAACTTAAAGTGTCTCACCCCAGTATTGGCGATCAAATTGTCACTACCCGTGATATCTCCGATGGCGGTGTATTTCTTCTAACAGAGAATATTCCTATGCCACCGGTCGGCACCGTTGTCCAGGGCCAGGTCCAGGGCATGGGAGAAACAGCGCCTGTACTGAAAATGAAAATTGTCCGAATGGAACCTGCGGGTATTGGTCTGAAGTTTATCTCCTAGTATCAGTTGCCCCCTATTTAAACTTAGCCAAATTGAATTAATATCTGTGAAATCAAGGAACGTCTAATCATGAAAAACCACCTTCTTAGCTATTCTCTTATTGCCTGCAGTGCCTCTGCCAGCACCTTTGTCGCCGCTGAAGAGCCGTTTAAAAAAGCTTATACGCCTCCTTCACGCGGGTTCTTTCTTGAACAGGGTAAAGTAAACACTGGCGACCATATATCCATTGACCTGCACAGTGGTGCGAACGGTTTACAAAATGGCGGCAGTATTCGACTCGGGCTTTCCCAGGCTGAGCTTATTTTGAATAGTGGACTAGGCCTTAACACCGCCTCTACAGGGAACGACGTTAGCCTAAAATGGGGGCTCCCGCCTATTAGATCAGGTGATCAGCAAACGACAGATCAGTTTGCTTGGTCTTTGGTAACAGGCTTATCTGTCATTGATTTTGACAACAGCAATAACGATCAAACTAATTTAAAGCTAGGGGTCGCAGCCACGATTTCGGCCGATGCAGCAACATTCACACTCACACCATCTCTTATTTACAGCGATATTGCAGACAATAGTGATACATTCCTAGAATTAGGTTTGGGCGCTTATGCTGGTCTAATTGATACAGAAAGTGGCTTATTCTCGATTGGCGCTGAAGTTGTTATGTCAACGCAAGACGATAGCGATACAACGGCCTTAGTCGGTACCCGCTGGTCTTATAATGAACGAGTCAATATCGATATTATCCCAATGATATTCAGCAATAGCGATATCTTGGGCATACCCGGACTAGTTCGTTTGAATGTAGTGTTTTAATAATAAGAGTAAGAAGAAGAGATTCGAAAGAATACATTGTGTATTCTTTCGATAGTACTGACGATTAAGCTACTTTATTTTTTCGCTTCGATATCCAACAACTCGACATCGAATAGCAACGTTTCATTCGGCCCGATAGAACGGTTACCGTTTGGACCATATGCCAAGTCCGAAGGAATAAACAGCTGCCACTTTGAACCAGTAGGCATCAACTGAAGGGCTTCTGTCCATCCAGCAATCACACCATTAACCGGAAAACTTACTGGCTGACCACGATCAATCGAGCTATCAAAAACCGTACCGTTGATCAAAGAACCGGTATAGTGAACTTTCACAACATCTGTCGGCCCAGGCTGCAGACCTTTACCTTCGGTCAAAACCTTATACTGAAGGCCGCTCTCTAGGGTAACAATACCTTCTTTGTTCTTGTTTTCAGCTAGGAATTCTTTCCCCGCTTTTTTGTTTTCTTCACCCGCTTTTTGAACTTCTTCTAGCTGCTTTTGCTGTAGGTCTCGCTGAAAGTCAGATAGAGTCTGCGCGACCTGCTCATCGGTAATAAGTTGAGGGTTGCCACTATAAGCATCTTTCAAACCTTGGACGAATACGTCGATTTGCAAATCAGGCATATCGTTAGTCATGCGCTTACCTAGAACCAAGCCAAAGCTATAGCTAACTTTTTGATCTTGAGTATCAAGAGACTTTAGAGGTTCAGCAGCATAGCTGAGAGTAGAAGCACCTATTAGAGCTAGGCCTAGAAGCGTTTTTTTCATGTTCATTTCCTGAAGAAGCCATTCTAAAAACGCTCACGTTACTTGTTTTTTGGTGAAATCTCTATGCTTGCAACATTAGCACTTGTTAATGGTGGTGACCACCAACACCATGAGCATGCCCGTGAGCCAACTCATCTTCTGTTGCTTCCCTGACGCTCTGAATTTCAATATCGAAACTCAAAACCTGCCCGGCCAAAGGGTGATTCGTGTCCACATCGACATTAAACTTTCCTGCCTTTAATACCACAACCTGCCTTGGACCTTCTTCGGTATTAATCGAAACCACCATACCAGGCTTCAACTTGGAATTTTGCTTTTTATCGCCCACTAGGTGCTTAATTGGTACGCGCTGAACAGCTTCTTCTTTACGCAGGCCATAGCCGTCTTGAGGTTCAACCGTCACAGTCAAAACATCTTCTGCCGACTGACCTTCCAGGCCTTTTTCCAAACCAGAAATAATATTTCCATGGCCATGCAAATAAGCAACCGGGTCTTCTCCATGAGAGGTCTCCAGCTCACTGCCTTGCTCATTCGATAGTCTATAATGAAAGGTTACCACTTTATCTTTGCTAATTTGCATCTGAAGTCTCGTTTATCAATAGTAAAAGACACATTATCCCGCGTTGGTAGAATAGTGTCTATGCGCTAATTTTTTACAAAAAATAGCCTCTATATTTATAGAAAGCTATTTAAAGGTCTACAATGGAAAAACCGTAAATGTATTTGTCAGGAAAGTAGTAATGAAAGGCAGCGTCAAAATACTTATTGCCTCCTTGGGGTGGCTCTGCGTCATCCTTGGCGTGATTGGTATTTTCTTGCCGATATTACCGACAACACCTTTCTTACTATTAGCTGCCTGGTTATTCACTCACTCATCGGAACGTTTTCACCGCTGGTTACACGAACACCCGAAGCTAGGCCCCATCATTTCAGTTTGGAAAAGCGGCGAAGGCCTGGACAAAAACATTCGAACCCGGATACTAATATGTATGTGGGGAAGCATGCTTTTATCCGCACTCATCATTGGCAAGTTATGGGCCGTCATTATGCTTAGCTGCATAGGTGCCGGCGTCACAACCTATATCTGTCGCCTGCCAATCAAGTCAGGCACGACAAGTTAACGTGCAGCTAGTTTTTCAAGAACTCTGTCAGCCGCAGCAGAAACCTGTGCAGGTGCCGTCCCGCCCAGGTGATTTCGTGCATTAACAGAGCCTTCAAGCGTCAGAACGTCAAATACATCTTCTTGAATCTGATCGCTAAACACCTGCAACTCTTCTAGTGTCATGTCTGAAAGGTCTTTTTCCTCAGCAACACCATATGCCACGGCTTTACCAACAATTTCATGCGCATCACGGAAAGCCACACCATTAACGACTAAATAATCAGCCAAGTCAGTCGCGGTTGAAAAGCCCCTACGTGCTGCTTCTCTCATATTTTCAGCCTTCACCTCAATCGCCGGAATCATATCAGCATAGGCCTTCAAACAACCTTTTAAGGTATCCAAGACATCAAATAATGGCTCTTTATCTTCCTGGTTATCTTTGTTGTATGCCAAAGGCTGAGACTTCATTAACATCAATAGAGAAATCATATGACCCGTTACCCGGCCCGACTTGCCTCGTACCAACTCTGGCACATCTGGATTCTTCTTCTGCGGCATGATAGACGAACCAGTACAGAAGCGGTCCGGCAAGTCGATAAAATCAAACTGAGCCGATGCCCACAAAATCAACTCTTCAGAAGCTCGCGATAAGTGAATCATAACCAAGCTGGCAAATGAACAAAACTCTATAGCAAAGTCACGATCACTGACTGAATCAAGAGAGTTCTCACTAGGTCGGTCAAAGCCTAATAACTCGGCCGTAATGCTACGATCAATAGGATAAGTCGTTCCCGCCAAAGCTGCTGCACCTAGCGGCATAATATTCACGCGCTTACGACAGTCCATCAAACGCTCATAGTCACGTTGAAGCATCTCGTTCCAAGCAAGAATATGATGACCAAAAGTGACTGGCTGAGCTGTTTGCAAATGAGTAAAGCCCGGCATTATTGTTGCAGCCTCACGCTTAGCAAGCCTTACCATGCCATCCTGAAGACGAGTAATTTCACTGGCAATCACATCGATTTCATCTCGTAGATACAAACGAATATCTGTCGCAACCTGGTCATTTCGAGATCGCCCTGTATGGAGTTTCTTGCCCGTGATACCAATTTTTTCTGTTAAGGCTGCCTCGACGTTCATATGTACATCTTCCAGTTTGACAGACCACTGGAATTTGCCACTCTCGATTTCTGCCTGAACCTCTTTCAAGCCCTGAATGATTTGCGTTTTCTCTTCTTCAGTCAGCACGCCAACTTTTGCCAGCATCGTCGCATGCGCAATAGAGCCCTGGATATCGTGGAAATACAAACGCTGATCAAACTCTACTGACGCAGTAAATTGTTCAACAAAAGCATCGGTAGGCTCGGTAAAGCNTCCTCCCCATGGCTTTTCTTTACTTGAATCACTCTGCGTATTTAGCTGGCCGTTATTGTCGTTTGCATTGCTCATGTTTGATTACCCATCTACACTGAAATTTGTGGAGTCAAAATTGCGGCGCGCATTGTAGCACAAAAGCGAATAATACGCCTTAGTCATCCCTTGTAAAGAAACCAGTCATTTATCATGCATAGAAACGCCAAGCAATCACAGCCAAACAAAAACAGCCATGCTGATGATTCTAAGCAAGCTTCAGGGAGTGAGCAGAACTCCAATTTTGTCATTCCTGACCTTTGTCGAATCAATGCCGTTCTGTTTCTGCTGATCCTAACCCAGTTTCTAGCGCTGGTTTTATGTCTGGTCTTGAGTTCAAACGAGTTAATCAGTTGGGATAAACTAGGCCTGCTATCTATTTACTGCCACTCACTCACGCTCAGCTTTGCAGCGGTAATCTGTACAACCCGAAAATTTCTATTTGGCAAAAGCCCGAAATTTATCAGCATTTACTTCTTATCTAGCAATGCCATCATCACGCTGTTTTTCAGTTGGCTAGGCATCAACTTCCTGCTGCCGGGCGTCATTACAAAACCGGAACTATTTCTATCAAAGAGTTTACTCATCAGCTCGATGCTCGCGAGCATCTTACTGCGTTATTTCTTCCTGCAACACCAATGGCGAGAACAGCGCCAAGCAGAACTTCGAGCGCGCATCCAAGCACTGCAGGCTAGAATTCGTCCTCACTTTCTGTTTAATAGCATGAACAGCATCGCCAGCCTGATCGCAATCGATCCACAAAAAGCCGAAGATGCAGTCATAGATCTATCAACCATTTTCAGGGCTACATTAAACAACCAAACTTCTCTGATTCCGGTTCGTGAAGAAATTGAGCTATGCCGACGATACTTGAATATTGAAGCCCTTAGATTAGGAAACAGGCTAAAGATTGAATGGAAGCTCAACAACGCCAAGAAAAAGGTATTGATCCCCCCTTTAACCCTACAACCATTAGTAGAAAATGCGATTTATCATGGTATTCAACCGCTAACTGAAGGCGGCACTATTAGCATTGAAACCGAACTCAAAAGAGATCATTTATACATTTTGATCTCAAACCCTTTTGACCCAGAAAAACAGGCACGACACGGAAACCAAATCGCATTAGACAATATTAGCAGCAGGCTCCAGGCAATTTTCGGCTCAGGCGCTATATTAAAGACTAGCCAACTAAACAATATTTTTACCGTTACTTTACGTATTCCGGTTAACTAAGATATGACAGCAAACAGCCCTATTAGTGTATTTATCGTCGATGATGAGAGCTTGGCAAGAGAGCGCCTAAAGCGTTTAATTGAACGAAATTGTAACTATCAGGTTTGCGGTGAAGCTGAAAATGGTGAACAAGCCTTGGTACGGATTGAGGAGCTTAAGCCTGATATTGCGCTTCTGGATATCAGAATGCCAGGTATTGATGGCCTGGAAGTGGCCAGCGCTCTGGCAAAAAAGCCGCACCCTCCTGCCATGATCTTTTGCACCGCCTATGACGAGTATGCCATCGACGCCTTTAAAAAGCAGGCCATGGGTTACTTGTTAAAACCCGTTCGAGGCGAAGAGCTGGAAAGTGCTCTGGCTCAAGCAAAGCATGTTAATCAACTGCAGCTAAAATCTATCAAGGAGCAGGATAGTAACGAAGAAGCTCATTTTGTCGCACACAGTTGGCAAGGCCAGGAGTTACTTCCTTTCGACTCGATTTACTTTTTTAGATCCGAACAGAAGTACCTTACCGTTGTCCATGCAAACGGTGAAACCCTAAGTGACCAAACATTAAAGGAGTTGGAACAAGCTCACCCAGACAAGCTCCTGCGTGCCCATCGCAATACACTGGTCAATGCCAAACACATCTCAGCAATGCACAAGAGCTCCGATGGCCACTACTACATACATATACGCAATACCGACTTTCGCATTCTCGTCAGTCGTCGACACGTAAGCGAACTCAAGCAAAGAATAAGTGAACAATCCTTTCAAGCCTAAGACTGCAACTAAGCACCTTCTAGAATAAAAATGAGCTTCCACTCAACAACTTAGAGAACCTGTTCACACTTTATCCTCTCTCTTTACCTCAATAAATGAAGTTTTTCGAAATACCCTCTCGATCTAACCAAATGTTACACACCGCTACAGGGAGATCTCTTATCATTGAATAGGTAGTCTTCATCAAATGGAGTGGACGATTTGAACAACACACACACATCAACAATGACCAAGCGCGCTTTGTTCGTAATAGGCTTGTTATGTCTGTGTCTGTCATTTAATACTCTAGCTTTTGAAAACTCACGCAGCAATAGCGGTGATGATGATACTATCCTCATCGAGAGCTCATCTGACACTAAATTTTCCTATAGTACAGCGATCAAATCCTTCTCTAAGCACGTGCTTAAATTTGATATCGATTCTCTCTTAAGCGGGGGAAAGAATTGCACAGATTCCGTCATTCGCAATTTTAATGACCTTGCAGATAGAACAAAGTATCGACTAAATCTTAAACAAGATCGACTGGAAGTTAAATTAACACTTAACTTCTAACCTTCATATAGCCAAGTTTGACTCAAGTAAGCGCCCAAGAAATAAAAGTGATCTTCACTTGATTTGTATCTTTTCGACTTTATTTCCAGTTCCGTTATACTAAGTCGCCATAACAGGCTGTATCTAGCTCACTATTCTTTATTTGGTTTCACCACCAATACAAATAGCGACGCAATTCAATATATAGCACCCACTCCATTTGCCAATAGTGAACGACTCGAACATGTCTACATCAAGCCCAATCAAGACCCTCAATATTGCTTCTCGTGAAAGTGCTTTAGCGTTGTGGCAAAGCCGTTATATAAAGTCTCAACTTGAAGCTTTATACCCAGGCTTGGAAGTCAATATTAATGGCATGACAACCAAAGGGGATAAGATTCTAGACGTCCCCCTTGCTAAAATCGGTGGCAAAGGCTTATTTGTAAAAGAGCTTGAAGCATCAATGCTAGAAGGCATTTCAGATATCGCCGTCCACTCAATGAAAGATGTCCCTATGGAGTTCCCCGAAGGTCTTGAGCTAGCCGTTATTTGTGAGCGGGAAAACCCCTTCGATGCTTTCGTTAGTAATCAATACGACTCGATCGATCAACTTCCAGAAGGTGCAATTGTTGGCACCTCAAGCCTACGCAGGCATAGCCAACTGGCCGCCTCTCGCCCAGACCTAGATATTCGCCCTTTAAGAGGCAATGTTAATACTCGTCTGGCAAAGCTCGATGCAGGCGAGTATGACGCCATTATTCTTGCAGCCTCTGGACTCAAAAGACTTGAATTCAATGAACGCATCAAAAGCGTCATATCGGCTGAGCAATCACTTCCAGCTGTTGGCCAAGGCGCTCTAGGCATTGAGTGCAGAAGCAAGGATGAGGATATTAAAAAATTATTGGCGCCCCTCATTCACCCAGAAAGCGAGTTCTGCGTAAAAGCTGAACGCGCAATGAATCACCGGCTCCATGGTGGCTGTCAGGTTCCAATCGCCGGATATGCAACCTTAGAAAGCGAGACACTGACACTCACCGGCTTAGTTGCCTCAGAAGATGGCGCAACCATCCTTAAAACAAGCTTAAGCGGCCCACAAGCTCAATGTGAAGAGCTGGGTGTTGCCGTAGCGGAAGCTCTGCTTGAAATGGGTGCAGGCCCTTTACTAGAAGCTGTCTATAACAAAGCTCAAGTTTAAGCCAATGACAAATAAACTCGTTACCGAGCAGGCTTTCAAGCGACTAGGCCTGCTCAGTTCAAGCAAGATTCTAATCTGCCGCCCCGAACCCTCCGCCACGGAATTATCAAAAGCTCTCGAAGCCTTAGGAGCCCAGTGCAAAAAACTGCCAATGCTAAAAATCGATGCGCTTGAGATTAGCGCGATCGAGCGACAGCACATCCTCGATTTAGACCAATACCAGCATGTAATTGTCGTCAGCCAACACGCAGCTGATCTAGGCCTTGAACAAATAGATCACTATTGGCCACAAGCACCTGTCGGACAAAAATGGTATGCCATTGGCCGCAAAACCGCTGAAGCCTTAAACTCGACAAGTCTGGATATCGTATCGCCAGGTCAAGACCTGAGCAGTGAAAAACTATTAGAGAACAAAGACCTCAAAACAGTTCAAGACGAAAAAATACTCATCCTCAAGGGTAAGCATGGTCGCCAGGCTTTACAAAGCCAACTTCTTGCTCGAGGTGCGCAAGTAGATAGCATATCGCTATACCAACGCTCGAAACCAGACTATGATCAAAGCATACTGCAACAAAGCATTGACGACTTTGCGCCAGACTTTATTATTACACTAAGCGGTGAAACACTGACTAACCTGCTTGCTCATTGCAGTGAACACAATATCGACTTATCTGACAGGTCTTTTATACTACCCAGTATCAGAGTGGCCAATATTGCATATGAACACGGATTGAAGAACACTTTGATCTCGGAAAACCTTATGCCGATGGACATTGTAAAGTGCATCAAAAAAGCCAGCTTGTAAGTGCCAACCAACAAAAAACAGGACAACACGTGACTGACGCAAACGAAACGCTACCTGCAGCAGATGTAAAGAAGCCAGCCCCTCAAGCTAAAAAGAAGAAAAACCTTTCTTGGCTGCTAATACTGGTCATTGCTCTAATAGCTGCGTTTTCGATCGCTAGCGCAATTTACTTCTGGCAAAACCTGTCGCAACAAAACACACTACTGTCGCACCTAGATTCACAAAATAAGAGCGCACAACAACGAGTTCAATACTTAGAGCAAAGCCTCGAGCGACGTTTGAAAAACCTAGAAGCAGACAAACAACAACAAAGTCAGATACTGACTCAGCTCGATAGGCAAAGTTTATATAACACCGAGAAGCTAACAGAAATGGGTGCCAGCAGTCGTGCTGACTGGCTACTTGCTGAGGCCGAGTATTTATTACATCTCGCCAACCAAAGACTTCTTCTTGAGCGCGACTTAAAAAATGCTGAGGCAGTCATGATATCTGCCGATAAAGTGCTGGCCGAAATCAATGACCCAGGCTTACTCCCAGTTCGTGCAGCACTCAATCAAGAGATTCTTAGCTTACAACAGCTTTCTCACCTCGACCGTGAAGGTATGTTTATGCAACTCTCGGCTATCATTTCTTCTTTAGACGGCTTAAAAGAAAGCGCTTATTTAGACACGAGCAAGCCAGAGCCAGAACAAACACCAAGCCAGCGTTCATCACAAACTTCAGATCTTCCCGCATGGAAGCAAGCATGGCTGGAAGTATGGGGCGAGCTAAATAAAGCAGTATTGATCCGGCGTTTGGATCACCCTGTCGCGCCTCTTATGGCGCCTGAGCAAAATTATTATCTGAAGCAGAATCTAAGACTGATGCTCGAACAAGCAAACCTTGCCTTACTAGAGCAAAACCAGGCTATTTTTACTCACAGCTTAAAACAAGCAAGCATTTGGCTAGAGAACTACTTTGATACTCAGGACAAACAAACGAAAACTCTGATTTCTAAACTCAAAAGTATGCAAACACTTCAAATAAGCTACGAAACACCCGATATTTCAAAGTCATTACGCTTACTGAAGACAAAAATTGAAGCCATGTATCTTAACCATAGCTTAGGCAAACTTTCCAACCCGACACCTTCAAGCACAGATAACAGTACCAAGCAGGAGCCAACACCATGAAGCGTTTACTCGTGTTGATTATTGTCGGCATGGCTCTAGCGCTTGGTGTTTCAGCGATTGTCAGCCATGACCCCGGATATGTTCGAATATCTTATGGAAACTGGCTAATAGAAAGTAATCTGGTCATCGCCGCACTCGCTATCGCTATTTTGCTTACTTTATTGGTATGGCTACTAGGGCTGAAACGTAAACTGGTGCATTCAAGCAAGTCTGTATCTAAGTGGTTTGGCCGTTCCGCCGAGTCAAGAGCTACGATAAAAACCGAGAAAGGTCTAATTGCACTACTTGAAGGCAACTGGGGCGTAGCGAGCAAGCTATTATCTAAATCTGCTACCAAGTCCCATAAGCCCTTAATTAACTACTTAGCCGCCGCTCACGCTTCCAACGAGTTAGGGC
>NZ_LWFE01000092.1:0-1039 GCF_001635675.1 Oleiphilus sp. HI0061
AAACAGCTTATTCACTATATGTGGAAAAAGGGGTGTCCGCGTTCGTTAGGATTGTTTGTCGGTAGGAACATCAGCTTGTCCAGTCATGGCCATGTAGGCTATGGCCTGTCGCATGCAACCAACCTGGAAGACAGCCTGGTATTTCTTTGTGAATATTACAAAATTCGCGCACAAATTCTCAGCTTCTATATCGAAGAGGATGAAGAGAACATCTATCTCTGTATAAAACCCCTTGCCGATTGGGGAGACATTGATGTTGTTCTTTATGAGACGATTGCTGCGCTGGTTTTCAACATTATCAAATTTGCTATTGGCTCAAAAGTAGAAGAATGCGTTCTGGAGCTGCCTTTCGAAGAGCCTGACTGGAGTGACTTATATGGATCGTGTTTGCCGAAGCGCATTCGTTATTCAGACGGAGTTTTGCGATATGGTATGCCATTGGAGTGGAAGGCGATCACCTGCGTTTCAGCAGATCCGGTTACTGCCGAAATGGCCGCTCAACAATGTAAGAATGAGCTTAATCGTTTACTGGAATCACGCACATTATCAGACAAAGTGAATGAACTAATTCTTTCGAGTGTTCAGTTTGAACTATCACTCGAGCAAACCGCCAAGACGCTTTATATGTCCAAGAGCACCTTAATCAGAAAACTGAAGCAAGAAGGTAAGACTTTCAAACTTCTAATGGAAGACGCCAAGAAAAAAAATGCTCAATACTTGCTGAAGAAAACAGATCAAAAGATAGATGTGATCGCTTTACAGCTTGGTTACGAAGATGTGTCGAATTTTGGGCGCAGTTTCAAACGCTGGTTTGGCTGCGCGCCATCACAGTATCGAGAAGGGTAAGGAAGTTTATCGTTATTGACACTTATTGACCTGTCCTTGGCAACTCCCGCCATTCTTAGGTGCTGAGCACTCAGTTAACATCACCCTCATGATAACCATATTGACTCTAGATTGGGTGACAAGATGTCAGAACTAATATACGACTACATCATTGTTGGCGCCGGTTCGGCGGGCAGTGTGCTTGCGAATCGCT
>NZ_LWFE01000093.1:0-1085 GCF_001635675.1 Oleiphilus sp. HI0061
TACCAAATATACTTCGAGCACAAGTATATGAAAGAAGACGGCAGTATCGTTGATATAGAAAACCCAGAAGAAGGTGGGCCCTATGCAGGCGATATGATTCGTTACTCCCCTCGCCGAGTTGATATTCCTGCCGGTGGATCTCAAACAATTCGTGTCGCCGCTCGACGCCCTAAAGGTTTGGCAGAAGGGGAATATCTATCTCACCTGGTACTTAAACAGATCCCGCAAAAAGCTGACGCGAACTCTCCGGCTACCCCAAAGAACGATGAAGATATCCAACTAAACCTTGCCGTTCAGCCAGTATTAAAACTAGCAATCCCCGTAATCGTTAGAAAAGGCGCTTCTACGACCACGGCAAGCATCTCTGACATTCAGCCAATCGTGCAAAACGAGCAAGTAGAAGAGCTCCACTTCTCGCTACATCGCCAAGGAAATTTTTCTCTCTATGGGAACGTGGAACTATATGAGAAGAACGGTGAGCAACTTGGCTCCCGCGTAGGCTTTATTCGAGGTATCGCTTTATATACTCCAACTTTAAAACGACTAGTCAAAGTCCGCTTAAGCCAAGCGGCATCATTAACTGGAAAAGAATATCTTCTACGCTTTACTGAGGACGAAAAGTTTGGTGGCAGCAATGTCATCGAGCAAACGATAACATTCTAGACACCTGGCAGACTCTTATAACGTAAGATGGATTTTACCTAATATGCCACGCTATGCCGGCCTCTCGATTTTTCTCGTTTACTTAGCTGTATGGGAGCATGCTTTTGCAGAGCTCCCTCCAGAACCTGTTGAGTTGGCAGAGGATAATATACTGATCGTACAATTAAGTTACGATCAGCTATTACTCGAAGAATCTCTTTTCGTCTATCAAACACCCGAGAATACATTTATTCCCGTACAAGGGTTGATAGATTCTCTGGATTTTCCTCTAACGCTAAATTTGGATTCGCTGTCGCTTGATGGCTGGTTTATTTCAGAAGACCGAAACTTTTCTCTCGACATCAATCAGAAAAGTGTTTTTCTCAAAGGCGAACGCCAAACCTGGCCAAAAGATTTTCAGTATGCACTTGATGGTTTTGATT
>NZ_LWFE01000094.1:0-966 GCF_001635675.1 Oleiphilus sp. HI0061
GTAATAGTTATTTTGAGAACTCTGAACTCGCTTCGCGGGGCTTGCCGACTGGTGAAGAGCTAAGCACCCTTGAAGCCTTTAGAGACCAACTTCCATCATCTGTTTTTACAAGTGAATACCGTTCACCTAGCACAGAAAAACCTGCAAGCTTGCGAAAAAATTTAAGGAAAGCCATCAAGTTACTGAAAGAAGCAGGCTGGTCTGTGAAGGATGGCAAGCTGACAAATAAGCAGAGCGGAAAGCCCTTTTCATTCGAGTTTTTATTATTCCAGAAAGACTTTGAGCGTGTAGTACAACCCTTTATTAAAAATCTTGAAAAACTTGGAATTGAAGCCGGTATCCGCGTCGTAGATACTACCCAGTATATAAATCGCCGCCGCTCTTTTGACTTCGATGTGATGGTTGGTGGTTTTGGTCAGTCAAATTCACCAGGTAACGAGCAAAGAGAATACTGGCATTCATCAAAAGCCAATACGCAGGGTTCTAGAAACATTGCCGGAATACAAGACCCTGTCGTGGATAAGCTTGTTGATCTTGTCATCAGTGCGCCAGACAGAAAGTCTTTAGTTAATCGAACTCGTGCTCTCGACAGAGTTCTACTACACGGGCACTACGTAATACCTAACTGGTATAACCCGGTTGAGCGTATCGCTTACACTAAGAGCCTTGCGAGACCTGAAATTTCCCCCAAATCCGGAGTAGCGATCGATACGTGGTGGTTCCGTAAGTAATGAGCGCCTACATTCTTCGCAGACTTCTTCTTATGATACCGACACTACTCGGTATCATGCTCTTAAACTTCATTATCGTGCAAGCAGCACCCGGCGGCCCCGTTGAGCGAATGCTCGCACAGATTCAGGGAATGGGTTCAGACGTTCAAAGCCGTTTAGGCGGCGGTAGCGGAGAGCTATCTACCAACACCTCAAGTTCTAGCAGCTCTGGCAGCTCCTCTAAATACCATGGTGC
>NZ_LWFE01000095.1:0-933 GCF_001635675.1 Oleiphilus sp. HI0061
TCTCACTTGGCTGGAGAGCTTGAAGAAGAGTTGGAAGATGATGCTTTCGACTTGGCTGAGTTAACCACGACCGGAGATGACAGTGAAGCACCGGTTGTAAAACTGCTGCAATCTATTTTTGAAGATGCGGTGCAGGCGAGAGCATCTGATATACATATTGAACCAGACGAAAGTGTGGTACGAATCAGGCAGCGTATAGATGGCATTCTGCAAGAGCAGGTGATGAAAGAGACACGAATCAATGCCGCCCTGGTACTGCGTTTGAAGTTGATGTCGGGCTTAAATATATCCGAAAAAAGAATTCCTCAAGATGGACGCTTTAACGTTAGGGTTAAGGCGCGGTCAGTGGATGTGCGTCTATCGACGATGCCTACGCAATATGGCGAGTCCGTGGTGATGCGTCTTCTTGATCAGACCGAAGGTATTCTGGGGCTGGACAAGGTAGGTATGCCCCCCAAAATACTCGAGCGTTTTAGAATCGCAGTGACACGTCCGCATGGACTGGTACTGGTAACCGGGCCGACGGGGAGTGGTAAAACGACCACTTTGTATGGCGCGCTATCTGAATTGAACAAACCAGAAGTAAAAATTATTACCGCAGAAGATCCGGTTGAATATCGTCTTCCGCGAATTACTCAGGTACAGGTTAACCCAAAGGTGGGATTGAATTTTTCTACCGTACTTAGGGCCTGTTTGCGTCAAGACCCGGATATTGTTTTGGTTGGTGAGATGCGAGACCAAGAGACCGCAGAAATTGGCTTGCGGGCGGCAATGACAGGTCATATGGTGATGTCGACCTTGCATACCAATGACGCGATTGGCAGTGCCATGCGTTTGATTGATATGGGCGCAGAGCCTTATTTGGTAGCGAGTTCTTTGGGCGGGGTGCTGGCCCAGCGTCTTATCAGACGGGTATGCCCGAACTGTGCGACC
>NZ_LWFE01000096.1:0-655 GCF_001635675.1 Oleiphilus sp. HI0061
ATACTGGGTAGCAAACACAAATCAGATTCTTCACTTAATTTCTCGCCATACCTTAGACGACAATCATCCTTTAGTTCGAGCCTTACCGGATTAGTAAGCACCTCCAAGCTCTCTTGACTTTCTTGGCCTGCCAAGACACTTTCTAAACGAAAATAACGATTTAAGCCCTCCCAAGCAATCTGGTGCGCAGACTCATCTAAACGCCCTCCACATTCAATCGTCACAGTTGGGCAAAGGTATTCGGTGACCTCCATCAGAGCCCCTAAACGTAGGTGAGTCACGATGAGGCGTTTAGTAAACAATTCTGTCAAAGCATCATGCTGAGGATCTTCGTAGATCGCCACCGCAAATGAAGGGCCTGAGCCCGAGGTGTTATGCATATCGATCAAGCTTTCAGGTTTATAGCGCTTTAAAGTCTCTAGAATCTCAGCGGCGAGATAGCCAGGTTCATCATCAAAGGGTTCTTTAAAGCAGCGATTCAGGTCACGCTGACGAGCGAAGACACGATGACTGAATGAAGGCTCCAAGCTAGCCGCTGATACTGAAGCCACAATGCAAACGACATTCACCGCTGGCTTAAGTCCCGACTTCAACCATTTAAATAAGGCAATAAGGCCTGAAGGTTCATTGCCATGCAGTAGCGTTACAAATGCTC
>NZ_LWFE01000097.1:0-890 GCF_001635675.1 Oleiphilus sp. HI0061
TAGCGACATATAATGTCGCCATGGCGTTTAGCTGCATTCAAATAAGAACTTTCACTGACTTAATTCTGCAAGCGACGTACTTTCAATCACTTGCGAAGGTTCTATTGGCTCCTCTTTTGTTGAAATCATTTCTTGAGAAATATTTTGGCTGAACTCGATAGCTACTCGACGATCTAAAATTGCATTGCCCTCATCACCTTCAGCCACGTGAGCCATGCTTTCACCGACTGACTTAATCACAATACGCTCTGCCGAAATACCTTGTGCGAGCAAGGCATCTTTCACGCCTTGTGCCCTAGCTTGGGATAGTTCTTGATTGAATATCGCCGGGCCACTTTGGTCGCTAAAGCCTGTCAAAGTTATCTGTAGATGAGGATAGCGCTGTAAGAACTCCGCCATACTGGAAATACGATCGCTAACATATGAGGGGACACGCGCTTGGCCTTTTTCAAAGTAGATCTCTTGGGTATAGGCACTCAAAAGATTCGACAAATCGCTCTGTTCCAAGGTTTGAACCTTGCTCGCCAACTCAGCTTGTAAGTCATTTAATTTTTCAGTTTGATGGTGATGGCGACGCTTTAGCTCACCTAACTTAGCCCTGGTTGCTCTTAGCTTTTCCATCTCTGTGTTCAAGTCATTGGAGCTAGACGTCACTAAGTTCGCTTGTTCGTGCAACTGTTCCTGAGCCTCTTCAAGCGCCTCGTGCTGATCTTGCCCCCAACCAAAAGCACCACCCAAGCTAGCACCTATAGCAATACCCGGAGGGCCTGCAATAATGCCGCCTAAGACAGAGCCAATGCCCAGCCCCCAATAGGTTGACTCATTACTTTCTGCACTCGTTTGTACTGCCAGCTCATTAGCAAAAGGTGCTGAACTCATACTAGCGAGCA
>NZ_LWFE01000098.1:0-615 GCF_001635675.1 Oleiphilus sp. HI0061
TCACCAGAGCGAAAATTGAAACATCCGGCTGTCGTTGCAATTACCGATGCAGCACGACGAAGCTTTTCATCTATTAGCCAAGCATCTTAGCTGCCGCTTCATCTGAAATTCCGCGCATGCGGCGCAGCATATAACGTTTTGCTTTGGCAAAGCTCTGTTCAATCGCGACACCACAATTTTCGCTCTCTACCGCTAGCTGTAAGTGCTCCCCTACACATGGGTGAATATTCAGCTCACAGTAGTAAAGAGCTCTATTATCATGTTCTTGTTGGCGTTCCTCTATCAACAGATTTACTGATTCAATATCAGTGTTAATGCCACTCAGGTGAAAGGAATAGTAAAGATCGACTGTTCTGCTCCAGTTACGCATTACGTGCTCACTTACATTTAGGTACAGCATAATTTCAACTCCGTGTTTTTTTACTATGCTAACGACCAACTACCCTAGGTATCCATAAGTTATTCACTCATAAATACTTCGAAGTATCCGAAGTATTTATGAGTGGCAATTTAAATCCATGCTTTCCCCCAGCCGTTTGGTTAAAGATCCAAAAAAAATTGATCAGTTTTTTTCGATCATATTGAGCTGAATATTCGACTTTTTCATAGCTAGGT
>NZ_LWFE01000099.1:0-783 GCF_001635675.1 Oleiphilus sp. HI0061
ATTGGCATCTCTGCTGGAGAAAGAGTTTATACTTATTACGCCTCTTACGTTTTATGTATGTCGCTATATATGATTGCCATGACCGGGTACAACCGCCTGGCGTTTCCCGATTGGGGTGGAGAGGGTAGCTTCACCAACCTGACCGCTTGCTTGCTTGCGTTTTCTGCAACAGTATTCGTTCGCGAGCTACTTGAAACTAAGACAACAATCCCCAAGCTCGATATATTATTACGCCTGTTATTGGCTGCAACTTTTTCGACCATATTTCTACTAGGGTTTATGTCTGACCAACTTGCCTACATGTGTGTAGAAACGATAGGTCTAGTCATTCCAATTATCATACTTGTCTGTGCTATCGGTGCACTAAAGCGTCACCCCCCGATGGCGAAGTTGTTTCTTCTTGCCTGGACCACTCACCTTATTACGGGCACCCTATGGGTATGGATGTGGCTTGGATACACCCCCCCATCACTAGACACCCTCAATATTTTCATTGCAGGTTCAGTGACCGAGCAACTGCTGCTAGCCATCTTGCTTGGCTATAAATACGCAAACCTGAAACAAGAAAACCGTAAGCTGGCAAGAGACGACGAAAATTATCTGGGTGAGTCAACTCAAGACCAGTTAACAGGGGTTTTTAGTCGTCAAACCCTCTACACTCAAATTGAACATACAATTAAAACTAGCGAGAACGACCTTGTTTGGATCGATATTGATATTGACAACTTTCAGAAGTTTAATGAGGCGCACGGCCTTCACGCAGGCGACCTATTGCTTAGCGAG
>NZ_LWFE01000100.1:0-720 GCF_001635675.1 Oleiphilus sp. HI0061
GCATGGCTCTTATACTGAAGAAGTTTTATGTCGATTAATACTGAGTTTATTTTATGGCACTTTGGCACTTTGGCACTTTGGCACTGGAAAGGAAGTTTGGACGAAACTGGGGTGGTCAAGAAAATACCCATCACTAAGTTTCCCTTTGTTATTGGCAGAAATAAGTCAATTGATATGGTTGTTCTGCGCTCTGGTATTTCTCGTGAACATGCCGAGATAATAAGCAAAGACGGTCGCTTATTTTTGAGAGACCTTCAGTCTACTAATGGTACTTTTGTAAACAAGCAGCGTATTAATAGTGAGGTATTATTGACTCACAACACGGTTATTCATTTTGCTCAATTTGATTTTATTTTAATAGATTCGGAGCATAAGTCTTCGGATGATGAAATGTTAACTGTCGTGATGAATGTTGATGAGGCCTTAGGGCTTCATGACAAGGAGTTTGCGGGGCGCAATGTGCTTAACGCTCCACCTGCCACTAAAAGAAACAATAAGCCTAAAGTGCAGGTTATGGAGGAATCATCTCATGAGAATGTGAAAGCGCATGAAAGGTAGAGTGTTGAGGCACAAACTGAAGAATCACTTCAAAGTCAAAATGCCTTATCTAAGCCGCGAGTTCAGGGTGATGAAAAAGTTTTTATACAAGGGCAGTGGGATGATTCAAACAGGCGCTTGCATTCGCGTAGGGAGGTTCGCTGGCCGGTGCTTGTGACCTTA
>NZ_LWFE01000101.1:0-1219 GCF_001635675.1 Oleiphilus sp. HI0061
GTATTTTTGTATTCTTACTTATGTTTTCATTCTCCCAGATGTCCTCAGGATTTACCTACACCATTGAGCTGACAGAACGAAGCTTGCAAGAAAAGATTGAGGCGATGATGCCCTTAGAAAAGAAACAGTACTTCTTTACTGTTCGCTTGTCCGAGCCAAAAGTGGAGTTAATCAACGTCAGTAATGAAGTTGGCTTTTTTATGCATGTTGATGTCATCGCACCAGGCGGCTTTAAAGGTGGTGGCAGAGGTAAAATCGCCGGTACCCTCCGCTACCAGCAGGATAGCGGGGAATTTTATTTAGACTCACCTCGACTGGTCGACCTTGAGATCGACTTATTGCCAAAACAACTAACACCAAAGATTGCCAAACTGGCTGAGCTAGTGCTGTCTAAAGCTAGCGAGAAGCTTCCTGTCTATCGCTTACGTGACGATGATGCTAAGCACCAATTAGCAAAATCTACTTTGAAGTCTATCAAGGTTAGAGATCATAAACTATTGATTACATTAGGCATGTTTTAAATATGACCTCCGGCTTCTACTGAGCTCCGAATTTTGAGGGGCGAACCCTCTGCCTACGAAAGAGCTAGATGTCATGGCTGACATCTAGCTAACTGTCTGAATAAAAAAGAAAAATAAAATAATTGTGACTATTTCTGCGTTTTGTCCGTCTATATCTCTGTAAATTGGTTTTTTTGTTCTAATTTTTTTCTTCAGAATGGAGAGATATAGGAATTTCACGGTCATAGGTATCTATGTTCGTCCGTATTTGCTTTAGGTTTGTGAAGCAGGGCAGTGATATGACCATTTATTTGTTACTTTCTTAGTGAGGTCAAAAGTATGAATACATCCGTACTTTATTTGCAGGATCTTGTGAATGCTGGTGGCCCAGAGCCTGATCAGTACCCAGCATTAAAACAAGCTTTGGTTGATTTTAATCAGGCAAAGAGCCGAGGAGAATTTAATTACTATGGGCCAGACTATAAAGAAGACTTGATGGGCAAGGCGCTAAGTTTCGATACTATGCAAGGCTTGGCGTATCGAAAACCCAATGGCTATGCTGGCGACTTTGAATTATTAGAACGTATTTACGGTCACTTTCTTACACCCAAGACAGACTTAAGGAACTGGGATCAGTTCTGGAATAGTCAGGCTTTTGTTTCGGCCTTTCAACATAGCCAGCGCTACTTCGTTGACGTAATGGCTGCTGCGGAACAGCA
>NZ_LWFE01000102.1:0-2616 GCF_001635675.1 Oleiphilus sp. HI0061
TGTAGACGCTCACGGTTACCTTCTTTAACTTTTACTTGAACAACGACTGTATCACCAGGGCCGAATTCTGGAATCTCTGCCGTCATTTGCTCAGCTTCTAAGGCGCTGATAATGTTATTCTTGCTGCTCATTTTACACTCCTAAAAATGATAAACCTAAAGCCTCAGGCCTACCGATTCACTTCTCTAATAAATTCTTGCAACAGAGTCTGCTGCTCGCTATCTAATTCTATTTTGTCCAGCAACTCTGGACGTCGCTGCCATGTTCGCCCCAAGGATTGTTTAAGGCGCCAGCGGCGAATTTTTTCATGATTACCCGACATCAAAACATCAGGAATCGGCTTACCCATAAAAACTTCTGGACGAGTATAGTGAGGACAATCCAACAAACCACTAGCAAACGAATCCTCGGTTGCCGACTCACTATGCCCCAATACCCCAGGTATTAACCTGGAAATGGTATCCAGCAATACCATTGAAGCAAGCTCACCACCACTCAATACGAAATCACCAATTGATATTTCTTCATCAATTTCAGCTTCGATTAAGCGCTCGTCAACTCCCTCATATCGACCACAGACGCAAATCAATCCGTCATATTCAGCCAGTTCCACAGCTTTCTTATGGTCTAGGCGCTGTCCTTGAGGTGACAGGTATACAGTACGTAGTGATACCACCTTCTCGGGCTGATCGTGCTTTAGGTCCTGCACCATCTTTGCCTTAGCGTCGTGAATAGCATCCTGCAAAGGCTGCACTTTCATCAACATTCCCGGGCCACCACCATAAGGTCTATCATCGACCGTACGGTGCTTATCATGGGTGAACTCTCGAGGATTCCAATAATCCAGAGCTATTAGCCCTTTCTTTACTGCCCGCCCAACGACACCATGATCTTCTAGAGAGCGAAACATTTCAGGAAAAAGCGTAACCAGTCCAAAATGCATACATTCACATCTCTAAGCCAGTCACACCACATTGACCAGCAAGTTTCTATCTTTGCACCACTTAAAGAACCAATCCCTTATGCCAGAACTGATTTACAGAACTGATTAAGTAGTGCCTATATAAAAACGCCCCGCAAGTACCGCAATCAGCGCTTTACAAACTAAAACTCCGGATCCCAATCAACTTCAATGGATCCTGCTTCCAGATCTACCGCCAAGACAACCTGATCTGGCAAGTAAGGAATTAATCGCTCCCTACCGTCCAAGCTATCCTTACACTTTTTTACTACCAAAACATCGTTAGATCCGGTTTCAATCAAATGATCAACACGACCAAGTAAAACCTTCTCTTCTACATCAGACCCTGAAGCAAATACTTTCAGACCTTGAAGCTGATGCCAGTAGTAATCACCGCTAGGCAGTTCCGGCAATTCTTCTCGAGGTACAGAAATCAACGAACCACAATACTGCTTAGCCTCATCGCGATCATGACACCCCTTTAACTGGGCGACCAGACCATTGCCATGAGCTTTGCAGCTAAGCACGGTTACCGATCCGTTCTTGCTGCCACCTTCGAGAGTCCAATTTTTATATTGGCAAATATTTTCTTTAGGCTGAGTATAGGAAAACACCTTCACCCAACCCTTAACACCGTATACCGAGGTAATCTTACCCATTACAGCTTTTTCTGTAGCTTTGCTCATGAGTAATTATTTCCAGCCGGTATCAATGTTAGCTTTCCAGACTACTTAAACGGCCTTACGCAGCTTTAGCAGACTCTTTCAAAAGTGTCTTAACTCGGTCAGAAGTCTGAGCACCTTTATCTAACCAGTGCTGAACACGGTCAGAATCAACTCTTAAACGTTCTTCCTGGCCACGTGCCAAAGGATTGAAAAAACCAACACGTTCCAAATAACGACCATCACGTGAAGAACGGCTGTCTGTAACTGTTAGATGATAAAATGGGCGCTTCTTAGAGCCACCACGAGATAAACGGATAGTAACCATTCGTTGTAAATCCTGATTCCAGTTAAAAAATTCCCACACCACACCCGCAAAGCAGGATGACGGCGCTCGAAAGGGCGCATATTCTAGAGCATTACTCTAGAATTGAAAACACTAATTTCTGTTTTTTTACAATATCGCAATAATTCAGAGCGCCCTGCTGCGATTTCCAGTTTTTCTTAACACTTAAAACGGTCCACCGCCGCCTGGAGGCATCATTCCTTTCATCCCCCTCATCATCGACGCCATACCGCCTTTAGAAGAAAATTTCTTCATCATCTTTTGCATTTGCTTGTGCTGCTTTAACAGACGATTAATATCTTGAATCTGCGTACCTGAACCTGCCGCTATACGACGTTTTCTAGAATTGTTAACAGTATCAGGGAAGCGACGTTCTTTGGGCGTCATCGAGGATATAATCGCTTCCATCTGCCCTAAAGACTTATCATTAACTTGCTGTTGTGCAGCCTCTGCCATCTGCCCCATACCCGGCAACTTATCCAGCAAATTACCAACACCACCCATGTTTTTCATTTGTTGCAACTGGTCGCGAAAATCTTCTAAATCAAAGGATTTACCCTTTTTGATCTTTTTAGTAAGTTTTTCAGCTTTCTTCTTATCAAGATTACGCTCAGCCTCTTCAATCAGAGTCAGAACATCACCCATCC
>NZ_LWFE01000103.1:0-566 GCF_001635675.1 Oleiphilus sp. HI0061
CCCACAACGCCGCTTATTGAATGGTGTTGCGGAAAGTTGCATTTAGGTCGATTAATATCAGAGCTATACAAGCAAAAAGTCACCGGTTTAGAGATTGATACGCAGCTAGTCAATCAGGCAAATATCCTTTCCCGCACCAGAAAATTGAGCAATCAAACTGTGGCGCTAGAGTGTGATGTATTGAATGATGACCTGTCTCAGCTGCTTGAAGCTAACCATCACCTAATTGCCTTGCATGCCTGCGGTGGCCTGCATGTACATATGCTAAAGCAAGGTGTAGAAAGTCACTCTAACAGAATGACCTTCTCACCATGCTGCTATCACCGCTTCAATAGCTCTGAAAACTACCAGGCGCTATCACTTGTAGGCCGAACTACCCTACTGAGCCTAAGCAATGAGGATTTGCGTTTAGCGACAAGACAGTGTAATACGGCATCGGCCGCTGAAACCCGAAAGCGCAAACAACTACAAGCTTGGCGACTCGGCTTTGATACGCTCCAAAAAGATATCAGACATACTGATCAATACCTTCCTTGCCCCTCTCTCAGCATTCGTATTCTTCAAGA
>NZ_LWFE01000104.1:0-1779 GCF_001635675.1 Oleiphilus sp. HI0061
TTTGGGATTTTTGGGAGCGTAACCTAGACCCAGATTTACATAAAGATCGTTCCTTAAAAGGTACTGTTGGTGGAAAAGTTTGTGTTGTCACGGGTGCAACATCGGGTATCGGATTGGCGACTGCGCATAAATTGGTAGATGCTGAGGCAATCGTATGTATCGCTGCTAGAACGCAAGAGACTCTGGACGAAGTTAAGGCTGAGCTACAAGCAAAAGGTAAGGGTGAAGTGCATGCTTATCGTTGCGACTTCGCGGACATGAATAACTGTGATGAGTTCGTTGAAGCCGTGCTAAAAGATCATGGTCATGTTGATTATTTGATTAATAACGCAGGCCGCTCGATCAGACGTGCGATTAACCATGCATTTGACCGTTTCCATGATTATGAACGAACTATGCAGCTAAACTACTTTGGTTCTTTGCGTTTGATTATGGGGTTCGCGCCATCAATGCTAGAACGTAAGTGCGGCCATATCGTTAATATTTCCTCTATTGGGGTACTAACTAATGCTCCACGCTTTTCTGCATACGTTGCATCAAAAGCTGCTTTGGATGCATTCTCACGTTGTGCTGCGTCAGAATTTTCCGATAGTAATGTGACTTTCACAACGATTAATATGCCGCTTGTGCGTACGCCGATGATTGGCCCAACTAAGATCTACGACTCTGTTCCGACATTGTCGCCAGATGATGCGGCAGATTTGATTGCTGAAGCGATTGTGCATCGACCAAAGCGTATCGCTACACGCTTGGGGACTTTTGCTGCAGTACTTCACTGCTTAGCTCCTAAGGTTGGTGAGATTGTAATGAATACTGGCTATAAGATGTTCCCTGATTCAGCTGCGGCTCAAGGTAAGGGGCAAGCTAATGAAAAGCCAAAAGTTTCAACAGAGCAGGTTGCATTCGCTGCGATCATGCGTGGTATTCACTGGTAAGGCGTTTTGTCTAGCTAGTATTTGATGCTATGTAGTAATAGAAAAGGGGCTTCGGCCTCTTTTTCTTTTTTAGAAGCTTACTTTTTCAGAAAAAGTAACTAAGAAATGGTGTAATTATTTTTACTGGCTGTGTAATATAGCCACGTTGTTTTAACCACACTAAGAGATACGTTCTGTATCTCTATCGAATAAAACTTTTAAGGAAGGTAATAACTAATGAGTGTTTTAGTTGGTAAGCAAGCTCCTGATTTTACAGTATCTGCAGTACTAGGTGACGGTTCTATCGTTGATGAATTTACGTTTTCTGAAGCGACAAAAGGCAAGTATGCCTTGGTGTTCTTTTATCCATTAGATTTTACTTTTGTTTGTCCATCTGAGTTGATTGCTCTGGATCACAGAATGGATGACTTCAAAGCTCGTGGCGTTGAAGTTATTGGTGTTTCTATCGATTCTCACTTCACTCACAACGCTTGGAGAAACACTCCAATCAATGATGGTGGTATTGGTCAGGTAGGTTATACGCTAGCAGCAGACATGAACCACGATATTTGTAAGGCTTATGATGTTGAGTCAGAAGGTGGTGTTGCATTCCGTGGTGCATTTTTGATTGATACTAACGGTACTGTTCGTTCGCAAATCGTTAACGATTTACCGCTTGGTCGTAATATGGACGAATTGATTCGTCTAGTTGACGCGCTTCAATTCCATGAAGAGCATGGCGAGGTTTGTCCTGCAGGTTGGAATAAAGGTGACAAAGGTATGAACGCTTCTCCTGATGGCGTTGCTGCATACTTATCAGAGAATGCCGACAATCTTTAATGGTCGATAAGTCTTTGTAATATGA
>NZ_LWFE01000105.1:0-2214 GCF_001635675.1 Oleiphilus sp. HI0061
GCCAATACTTAGACTGATATCTCCATCAATATTATCGCTAGCGCTAGCGCCAGGATCGACGAAGATTGTTCCTACTTCGTGATCTAAGGGGTTGGCTCCAGCAAGGGTGATAAGTGGGGCTGTTGTATCGCTTACGATTACAGTTCTACTCGCCTGAATAGCGGGGTTTCCAGCGGCATCGCTAACATTATAGTGAATGGTGTAGTTACCAGCGGTATTTGTATCAACTGCGCCAGTGGTAATGATATTTACGCTAATATCGCCATCTATGATGTCTGTTGCGGTCGCTCCGGCATCGCTATAAACCGTTCCTTGTTCAGCGTTAACGGTGCTGCCTCCAGTAATCGTTATTACTGGAGCTGTTCTATCAGCAACGATTACATCTCTGGTTACCGTTGTTGCAGCATTACTTTGGGAATCATTTGCATCATAGCTAAGTGTGTAAGTTCCGGCGATATCCGGATCGACTGACCCAGTCACTGTGATTGAAGCGCTTAGGTCGCCGTCTGCTGCATCTGAAGCGGTCGCACCAGCATCTGTGTATGGCGTCTGTAGTTCGTGTAGCACTGGATTGTCACCAATAAGTGCAATAGAGGGTACTCCAGTATCCACGACGTTTGCAGTTCGAACTACGGTTGCTGCTGCGTTACCAGATGAGTCAGAAACATTATAGGTAAGGGTGTATGCACCTTGCGTATTGGCATCAACAGTTCCGGTAACGCCAATTGCTGTACTGATATCTCCGTCAGTGTTGTCACTGGCTGTTGCGCCTGGGTCGACGAAGATTGTGCCGACTTCGTGATCCAGCGGGTTCGTTGAGTTAAGGGTGATTACCGGAATAGTTGTGTCACTGACAATAACGGTTCTGGTGAGTTGTGTTGCCGCGTTTCCAGTAGCGTCACTTACATTGTAATTGATGCTATACGTACCGGCAGTATTAACGTCAACAGTACCGCTTGTGACGATGTTTGCACTGATATCACCGTCAATTACATCACTAGCAGTTGCGCCAGCGTCTGTATATAAAGTGCCTTGCTCATGATTAACTGTAGTACTACCGGTAATAGTGATGAGTGGAGCGCTTCGGTCTGCAACGATAATGTCTCGTGTTACGGTTGTCGCAGCATTGCTTTGTGAATCCGTCACATCATAACTGAGTGTATAAGTTCCAGCGGTATTTGAGTCGACTGAGCCTGTGATGACAATACTAGATGAAAGGTCTCCGTCTGCGGCATCTATTGCAGTGGCACCAGGGTCGGTAGAGGTAGTTTGCAGCTCGTGTAAAATGGGGTTGTCGCCAAGTAGCGTGATGGCCGGCACTCCGGTATCGACAACATTAATTGTACGAACTACCGTCGTTGCAGCGTTTCCTGCCGAGTCGCTGACATTATAGGAAAGTGTATAAGTGCCAATTGTGTTTGGGTCAACCGAGCCAGATACGCCAATATCGGCACTAACATCGCCGTCTATAATATCGGATGCTGTTGCACCAGGGTCAACGAATATGGTGCCTACTTCATGATCCAAAGGGTTTGCGCTAAGTAAGCTTATTACCGGTGCTGTGCGGTCAGCAACGTCAACAACTCTGCTGATTGGTGCGCCTGCATTGCCCGCGGCATCACTTACGTTATAAGTGATGATATATACACCGGCGGTATCACTATCTACTGTATCTCCGCCGACTACAATACTCGTAGTGATGTCTCCATCGGTATTGTCATTTGCGCTTGCGCCAGCATCTGTATAGGGGGTTCGTAATTCATGCAGAACTGTTGAGTCGCCAGACAAAATGAGAGTTGGAGGTGTTGTGTCGTTTACGTTTACTGTTCTTATTTCGGTAGGTGCAGCGTTGCCAACTGAGTCCGAAACATCGTATGTGACATTGCATGTGCCTGTTAGGTTCGGGTTGACGGTATCTCCAGCTACGGCAATGCTGCTGCTTAAGTCTCCGTCGATTGCATCTGATGCAGTAGCGCCTGGATCGGTGTAGGCATTTCCAAGCTCGTGATCAAGAGGGTTGCTTCCAAGAAGGGTGATCGTTGGCGCGCCGGTATCGGCAACGATTACGTCGCGAGATATTGTTGTCGCTATATTTCCTGCTGCATCGCTTAGGTCATAAGAAAGTGTGTAAGTACCAGCAATGCTTGAATCAACAGAACCGCTGACGACAATGGAGCTGCTTAAGTCTTCGCCTGGAACATCTGATGCAGTAGC
>NZ_LWFE01000106.1:0-553 GCF_001635675.1 Oleiphilus sp. HI0061
TGTTAAGGTAAAGGCCGAGACGATTGAAGGAAAGAAATTCAAGTTCAAGCCTAAGCCTTTTGAGGCTGAGTTCCCGATACCGGCGGGTGCTTCAAATAATATCGTGTCAGTGAACGAGCAAGAAGATGCCCCAGAAGAGTTGCCTGCAGAGGCAATTGCGGAAGAAAAGGTAGAAGAGCCGAAAGCTGAAGAACCTAAAGAGGAAGCGAAAGAAGAGCTGCCTCAGCCAGCCGAAGAGCCCGTTAAGGAAGAGGTGGAAGAGCCTGTTGAAGAGCCCGAAGCGGAAGAAGAGCTGGTAGAAGAGTCAGAAGACGATATGATGATTTGGTTTATTATCGGCCGCGGTGTTCTAGGGGGCTTGCTCTTGGGTGGCTTAGCCTTCTATTTGCTTAAAAAGCGTCAGGCGAAAGAGGAAGAAGAGGAAGTTGAAGAAACAGAAATCCTGAGCGATCAGGATGTTGAAGAAATTGCAGAAGATGTAGAAACTGAAGCGAGTGCTGAGGTGGAAGAAGAACCCGAAGCAGAACCGGATGATGGCTTAGACTTTGTTGAA
>NZ_LWFE01000107.1:0-482 GCF_001635675.1 Oleiphilus sp. HI0061
TTCTACACTTCAGTTTGAAAGGCTTGATCAGGCGGCTATTGAGGTTCGCGAATTTGGTGTAATCGTTGAGCATTCTCATAATAATGACACGAGGCAGTTTGATGTTGATCTTTCAGAAAACACTTCGTTAGTCGATATTACTCTTAAACCTGGCAAAAACGAGATTTCGTTAGAAGTTACGGCGTCCTTACAGATGCCGTATTCAGGGCTTGAGTGCGAATTAGACGAGAGGTTACGAAATCTCGTACTGCTAGATGACGGGGGCGAAAGTACCGAAGAAACACAGAACGCTGTATTAGAGCTCCAAGGAATGCGGCGGAATGTAGAACAGGTTTTAACTTATAATTTCGTAATATTTCGAGATGAAGCTGATGAGCTTGAAATTACCGACTTTGCTAATCCTCTAGCTCTGTTTGATGAAAATTCACTTGAATCGAATAATCTTTCACTATCAGGTGATTATTTGGTACTTGGTTCGCCAA
>NZ_LWFE01000108.1:0-1109 GCF_001635675.1 Oleiphilus sp. HI0061
TAACGAAAGCATAGGTCGTGCAATATAGAAGAACCCTTCACCTGCACACCTGGCTAATATTGAAATAATAACATTTACACATGTAAGTGTATTGAACTATACGACAAAATAATATTTTTAGGGATCATAATATGGCTCAGTTCATTCTTTCTATTGATCAAGGGACGACAAGCTCACGTGCTTTACTATTTGATCACCAAGGCCGTGTAGCGTTTACTGCGCAAGCTGAATTTACCCAGCACTTTCCAAACGATGGATGGGTCGAACATGATCCAGAAGAAATATGGAGTACGACTGTCAGCGTAATCAAGCAAGTTCTTGCCAAATTAGATCTTGAATCCGACCAGGTAATGGGGATCGGTATTACCAATCAGCGGGAGACGACGATTGTTTGGGATAGAAAGACAGGAAAGGCAATCTATCCGGCAATTGTTTGGCAGGATCGCCGAACCTCTGAGTTTTGCCAGAGCCTGAAAGATAAAGGCTTGGAAGATACTATTTCTGAAAAGACTGGCTTGTTGGTAGACCCATACTTCTCAGCGAGTAAGATTCGTTGGATTCTTGATAATGTCGATGATGCTGATGAACGAGCTCGCGAAGGGGACTTGGCGTTTGGAACTGTCGATACTTTCCTGCTATGGCGCTTAACCGGTGGTCGGTCGCATGCCAGTGACGCCACGAACGCCTCTCGAACTTCCTTGTTCAATATACATACACAAGAGTGGGATAAAGAACTGTTACAGATTTTTGATGTCCCGGAACAGTTGTTGCCTGAGGTCAAGGATAGCAGTGATGAGTTTGGTGACACCGAGGCTGAGCTTTTCGGTATCTCTATGCCTGTCTACGGTATGATAGGTGATCAGCAGTCCGCCTTGGTAGGGCAGGCTTGCTTTACGCCAGGCATGATCAAAAGCACTTATGGAACAGGTTGCTTTATGATTGCCAATACGGGTGCGAAGCCACTACGCTCCAATAATCGTTTACTGACTACTGTTGCCTACCGTCTGAATTCTGAAGTGACATACGCTCTGGAGGGCAGCATCTTTGTTGCAGGAGCGGCAGTGCAATGGTTGCGTGCTGGCTTAAAGTTTATCTCTCATGCTAGTGAA
>NZ_LWFE01000109.1:0-1091 GCF_001635675.1 Oleiphilus sp. HI0061
CAATAGCGCACCAGAAACTCTAACTCGTATGATCAATATGGGCGTTCCGGCATTCAACATCGCCACATCTGTCAGTCTTATCATCGCACAACGACTGGCAAGACGCTTATGCAGCGCCTGTAAAGAGCCTGCTGATATCCCTCCCGAAACACTAGAGAAGGAAGGCTTCACAAAAGAACAAATTGATACAGGTTTTACACTTTATAAACCAAAAGGGTGTGATAAATGTAATAAAGGCTATAAAGGCCGGGTGGGCATTTACGAAGTCGTTAAAAACACGCCTAAGATCGCTCAACTTATTATGTCCGAAGCCACTTCACTTGAAATCGCAAAGCAGGCAGATGAAGAAGGCTTTAACAACCTTAGAAAATCAGCACTTTTAAAGGCTATTGAAGGCGTCACCAGCCTTGAAGAAGTCGAACGTGTAACCAAGGACTAACACATGGCAAGCACCACAGATAAAACATTGTCCTTTTCCTGGGAAGGCACTGACCGAAAAGGAAATAAAACTACTGGCGTTATGGCCGCGGCAAACTCGGCCTTGGTCAAAGCACAGCTTCGTAAGCAAGGCATAAAACCCGTCAAAGTAAAAAAAGCGGCTGCCACTCGTGCGAAAGGGAAAAAAATAACCCCCTTCGATGTCGCTATTTTTACGCGCCAGCTTGCTACCATGATGAAAGCGGGCGTACCGCTTATTCAAGCCTTTGATATCGTTGCAGACGGCCTTGAGAATCCAAGCCTGCAAACACTGGTTATTGATATTAAAAATGAAGTCGCTGCAGGTAACAATTTTGCCGGCGCGCTTCGTAAACACCCTCAACATTTCGATGATTTATTTTGCAACCTAGTTGACTCTGGTGAGAAGTCGGGTGCACTCGAAACCATGTTAGACCGTGTTGCGACTTACATGGAAAAAACAGAGGCACTAAAGAAGAAAGTTAAAAAAGCAATGAGCTACCCCATTTCGGTACTGGTTGTCTCTTTTATCGTTACCACTATTCTCTTGGTAAAAGTTGTACCAACATTTGATGAAATGTTTAAGGGCTTTGGCGCCGAACTTCCTGCTTTTACTCAGTTTGTTGTTGGACTCT
>NZ_LWFE01000110.1:0-588 GCF_001635675.1 Oleiphilus sp. HI0061
GACAGGTTTATATTTCTATGACAATCGAGTGATCGATATTGCAAAGAGTATCAAGCCTTCTGCTCGTGGTGAACTTGAAATCACGGATGTGAATAATGCATATTTGTCTGCAGGTAAGTTGAGTGTATCTTTATTGGGAAGAGGCTTTGCTTGGTTGGATACGGGTACGCACGATTCATTACTAGAAGCCGGGCATTTTGTTCAGACGATTGAGCATCGTCAAGGGCTTAAAGTAGCTTGTCTAGAAGAGATAGGTTTTAACCAAGGCTGGATCAGTAAAGAGAGACTGCAAAAACAAGGTGAAGCTTTGTCTAAAACTGGTTATGGCCAATATTTGTTATCATTGTTGAGTTGATAGATGAAAGTAATTGAAACGCCGTTAAAGGATTGTGTTGAAATCGAACCGCGGGTATTTGGTGATGATCGAGGTTTCTTCTTAGAAACATTCCAGGCAGAAAGGTATCGCACTGAAGCAGGTATTAGTCAGGCCTTTGTTCAGGATAACCATTCCCGGTCTACTCGCGGGGTTTTGAGAGGTTTACATTTTCAAAAAACTAAACCTCAAGGTAAATTGGTGCGCGTTGTTTC
>NZ_LWFE01000111.1:0-1031 GCF_001635675.1 Oleiphilus sp. HI0061
CTGGCAAGGGTACTACCCAGTAGTAGGTATTGGGGGGTAAGTAAAGGGTGAAGAAATGCCTACTCCCTTGAGTCGATTGTTCTTGTTTATAGGCTTGCGCATGATGAACGTGACTTAGCATTATTTATAACATTGGGAGAAATTCTATGTCGGATATTCAAAAATGGGATCCGGAGGACGAGCAGTTCTGGGAATCCACCGGTAAGAAAATAGCCAACCGAAATTTGTGGATTTCTATCCCGAGTTTGCTTTGCGGCTTCGCGGTTTGGTTGTATTGGGGCATCATCACGGTTCAAATGTTGAACTTGGGCTTCCCCTATGAAAAATCACAACTATTTACTTTAATGGCGATTGCCGGTTTGACGGGTGCAACGCTACGAATACCCAGCACCTTCTTTATCCGTTTGGCGGGTGGCCGAAATACAATCTTCTTTACCACAGCATTACTCATGCTACCTGCAGCCGGTACAGGTATCGCGCTGTCTAACCCTGAAACACCTTTCTGGGTTTTCCAGGCACTAGCGCTTCTATCTGGCTTTGGTGGTGGTAACTTCTCATCTTCAATGTCAAACATCAGTTTCTTCTTTCCTAAGAAGCAGCAGGGCTTGGCGCTAGGTTTGAATGCGGGTCTGGGTAACTTTGGTGTTACTACGATGCAGATTCTGGTTCCATTGGCGATGACTGTTGGCATGTTCGGCGCACTAGGCGGCGAGTCAATGACGCTAGTTAATACTTCAGGTACCTTGATCGGTAAGATTCCTGCAGGTACTGAAGCATGGATTCAAAATGCAGGCTTCGTGTGGTTGCTCTTCCTGATTCCTCTCGCACTTGCTGGCTGGTTCGGTATGAATAACTTGCGTGAAGACCACATTTCGCCAAGTATTCCTGGCCCTGTTGGTTCTTTCGGCTTAATTTCAATGATGTTGCTGGTTGGCTTTGCTTGTGCAATCTTCGGCCTATGGTTGATGCTTCCTGAGAAAGTGGGTGGTTCAGGTTTTGGTGTAAGTAAGTGGATCGTATTACCTATTGTT
>NZ_LWFE01000112.1:0-1020 GCF_001635675.1 Oleiphilus sp. HI0061
GAGCAAGTGTCTGCTCGGTCATTTCAATACCGCCTAGCATGCGAGCAACTTCCTCGGTTCTGGCTTTCTTATTAAGCAAGTCAATCGAAGAGCTAACTTTTCCGTCAATTGATTTCTTGCTAATGAAATAATGGTTGTCACCTTGTGAGGCAACTTGTGGCAGGTGGGTAACGCAAATGATTTGTCCATTCTTGCCTAGCGATTTGAGTAGTCGGCCAACAATTTGTGCTGTGCCGCCGCCAATGCCTACATCCACCTCATCGAAAACCAGTGTTGGAATGGTCGAGTTTTGAGCGACAATGACTTGAATCGCTAAGCTGATTCGGGACAGCTCACCGCCTGAGGCAACTTTGTTGATGGCTTTGGGGGGCTGTCCAGGATTGGTGCTAATCAGGAATTCGACGGTATCCAGACCGTGCTGGCTTACCTTGCTGTTATCGAGAGGTGTTAGGCTGACGCAGAACTTCACTGACTTCATATCCATCAATGCTAGCTGCTCACATATTTTCTTTTCTAAAGAGCTGGCACACTTTATACGCTTCTGACGCTGCGTTTCAGCTAAGGCCCGGTAAGTGTTTTCCAATTCGATTACTTCAGCTTGCAGTTGCTCCAGATTTTGGTCGCCATTATTAAAGTCATGTAGTTCTTTGCTGAGTTTGTTTTGTATGGTTAACAGCTCAGTGGGTTCACAGCGGTGTTTTCTTGCTAACTGGTAAGCAGTGCTTAGGCGTTCTTCGATTTCTTGCAGGCGTGCTGGGTTGAGTTCAAATGAGTCGATAAAATGGCGTAAATTACTACCTGCCTCTTCAATTTGGATTTGCGCTTCATTCAGCATGTTGAGTGCTTCACTAATCTCATGATTTTCGCTGGGTAGGTTGTGTAGTGATGAGGAGGCTGAAGAAACCATGCTGGCGGCATTAGCATCACCCTCTGAACATAACGCTAGAGCTTCATGTGCTCTACTCAAAAGCAGTTCTGCATTTGCTAGCTGGGATTGCTCTTTTTCGAGCTGCTCAACTT
>NZ_LWFE01000113.1:0-7727 GCF_001635675.1 Oleiphilus sp. HI0061
AATATTAAAGCCCCCGTCACCTGCAAAGGTAAGCGAGCCGCGTCAATGGTAGCCGTATCTGAAGTGAAAAAGCGCAAGATAAGCTCTGCATTGAAGGCTAATAACATACCGAGTATCAAGGTTATCCCTCCGCCAATTTTGGCAACATCATAGGCCCAGAGTTTAGCCTTCACCTTGTCTCGTTCACCTAAGCTTGTACCTACCAGCGTTGCAGCGGCCATACCAAAACCAAAGCCTGGCAAAATACATAACATCAGAATATTGATGAGTATATTTAAAGCGGCAACTTCACTAACGCCTATTTTACCCACCATCCAAAACAAGCTGATCATACCAATCGCAATTAACAGCTGCTGAAAACCTGCTGGAATGGTGAGTCTAAAGACGCTAGCAAGATCACTTAAGCTTGGTTTTATACGGAATAATTTTAACGACTCCAGCTTGAAGAAGCCCAAACAAAAATACAGAACAGAACCAACGCCCATGGCAATGGTACTCGCCCAAGCCGCACCATCAGTCCCCATAGCGGCGAAACCAAGGTGACCGAAAATCAATATATAGTTCAGAATAATATTTAGTACATGAATAAACACTAGCGACAACATGTAATACTTTGGCTGACTAATGCCATTAAAGTAACCGCGAAAGGCGTAATTCACCCCCATGAAAACCGTCGCGAGGACTCTGATCTCCCAATAAGAGCTACCTAATTCAGCGACTTCGGTATCGGCATTAAGATATGGAAAAATAGAAGGTATATAAGGATAAATTAAAGCTGTCAGAAGGCTGCCAAATATTACGGCGATCATCACACCTGCAAATAGCGACACCCCAGCTTGCTCGATTTTCTTCTCACCCAAACGACGAGAGGCAACAGCTTGAACACCGCTAGACAGCCCCAGAACCATGGCGCTTGAAACGAAGGCTGCAAAACTCCCTGTTCCTACTGCGGCTAAGGCACTAGCCCCCAGATGACCGACCATTGCGACATCGACGATATTCAGTATATTTTGCGAGATCATACCGCCAATAATAGGCAGAGAAAGTAAAAAAATTAGTTGAAAGCGGTCTAGGGTGATCATTATCGTTCTTATTGTATTTGCTTAATAAGCGCATAATATTTGCACCCCCCCCACACTCGAAACCAGGCTTAAAAATGATTTAGATAATTTCATTCTTGGCGATTAAGCCGGTATTCGGTAAAGTAAGCAGTAATCTAAATTCGCCCTCGCGATATCAGTTTTCAATTTAAGAGAGTTATTATGAGTCAGTTCTGGAGCCCCATCGTTCACAAGCTCACCCCTTACGTTCCAGGTGAGCAACCTAAGGTTTCCAATCTTATTAAGCTCAATACTAACGAGAACCCTTATGGCCCCTCTGACAAAGTTCTCTCGGCCCTGAAGGCTGAAGCGTCTGATTCTCTTCGTTTATATCCTGATCCAAATGCCAGTGAGTTGAAAAGTGCGATAGCCGAATATTACGACCTTGAAGTCGAGCAGGTTTTCGTCGGTAACGGCTCAGATGAGGTGCTAGCACATACCTTTATGGGCTTGCTATCAAATGGTAAGCCGCTACTCTACCCCGATATTACTTATAGTTTTTATCCGGTTTATTGCAGCTTATACGAAATTGAACCTAAGACTCTTCCACTTAGTGAACGGTTTGAAATAGAGCTTAGCGACTACCCAACAGATAATGGCGGCATCATCTTCCCTAACCCTAATGCACCAACCGGTCGTGTATTGCCATTAGACGAAATCGAAGCTCTGCTGAAAAGGAATACTGAATCAGTGGTCGTCGTGGATGAGGCTTATATCGATTTTGGTGGTGAAAGTGCCGTTGCGCTCGTCAATAAGTATCCCAATTTATTGGTTATTCAGACCTTTTCTAAATCTCGTTCTTTGGCGGGCTTACGTGTCGGTTTTGCCATTGGGCATAAAGACTTGATCGATGGCCTTGAGCGAGTGAAGAACAGCTTCAACTCCTATCCGCTTGACCGCTTTGCAATCAAAGGCGCATCGGAAGCGATTAAAGATAAAGCTTATTTTCAAGCCTGCTGCGATAAGACCATTGAAACGCGTGATTGGCTAACACTAGAGCTCGAGAACTTGGGTTTTGAAGTCATGCCTTCTGCGGCAAACTTTGTGCTCGCCAAGCACCTAGATATTGAAGCTGAAGCTCTCGCTGCTGGTTTGCGTGAACAATCGATTATCATTCGCCACTTCAAACAGCCACGCATTAAAGATTATCTTCGGATTAGTATTGGTACACCTGAAGAATGCCAGGCACTGATTGCAGGACTTAAGCGCCTAATCGTGGGATCAGAGTAAAAATAGCTTTTTTTACTCTGACCCGAATGGCACTTACTTAAGCTGAATTGCACCCATTTTACAGGGAAATATTATTCCTCTTTGCAGCGAAGCGCTCCGTGCCCTCTGTGGTTAAGAGGGCTTAATCCTAAAGATCAAAACCCCAAAAACGAACCCACCACAGAGGACACAGAGCGGCCGGAGGCCTGCACGGAGAAACCAAAAGAAGGGTTCTTAAAGGAGTGGCACTTACTTAGGCTTTAATAAAGTGCTCCCGGTAATATTTTAGCTCTTCAATCGAATCTCGAATATCATCAAGTGCCAGGTGAGTACCTTGTTTTTTTAAGCCTGATTGAATCTCTGGTTTCCAGCGCCTAACTAGCTCTTTCAATGTACTGACATCCAGGTTCCGGTAATGAAAGAAGGCTTCTAGCTCCGGCATATACTTCACCAAGAAGCGCCGATCCTGACCAATGGTATTTCCGCAAATTGGCGAGCAGCCCTTATCTACATATTGCTTCAAGAACTCTATCGTATCTTGTTCTGCTTCTCTCTCGGAAGTATTGCTGGCTTTAACCCGAGCAGTCAGACCATTTTCACCATGTGTTTTGGTACACCATTCATCCATAGAGTCCATCAATTCGTCACTTTGGTGAATCGCGATAACCGGCCCTTCCGCCAGGGTATTTAGCTGTGAGTCGGTCACAATCGTAGCGATCTCGATAATGCGCTCTTGTTCAGGATCCAAGCCGGTCATTTCTAGGTCGATCCAGATAAGGTTGTCTTTATGTTTCGCGGGGCTGTCGGTCATCAAAATAGTCCTATGATTAATGCTGGTGCTTGGCAGCTAAAGATAATCACTATATTCGATATAAACAAGCTTCTGGAATACTTTTACTGCTAGAATAGCGCCATTGGTTCTTTTCCTAGCGATTCATCGGAGCTTATGAGCAAACGTAAACTGAATAGACGGCAGCAATGGCGTATCGAAAAAATACAAGCTGAGAAAGCCGCACGTGCCGACCGCAAAGACAAAAAGCTAGGGCAAGAATATGCAGCAAGCGATTTAGGTGAAGAACAAAAAGGCCTGGTCATCGCGCACTATGGCCAACTGCTCGATATCGAACCCAGCGAAATTTGCGAAGGCGAAACAGAAAAACTTGTTCATCGCTGCCATGTCAGAGCAAATGTCGATGCTTTAGTCACCGGTGATGAAGTCGTCTGGCGCCCCGGCAAAGACCAAAGCGGTGTGATCGAAACACGCCTAGAACGCCACAGTTTACTGCAACGCCCAGACAACTATGGGCTGCTCAAACCCGTAGCCGCCAATATCGACCGTATTATTATTGTTGTCGCCACTGAACCCACACCCTACGCTAATCTAATTGATCGTTATCTGGTGGCCGCTGAAACTCTCGACATCAAGCCTGCCATACTGTTTAACAAAAGCGACTTGATTAATGATAATAACCGCGCTCAGATAGAAAAACTCTGCCAAAGCTATGAAGCACTTGGCTATGAAGTACTCAAGACCTCAGCCAATGAAGTCGAGCATTGTGAGTCCACCTTATTCGACTGGCTAAAAAACTACACCAGCGTCTTCGTTGGCCAATCCGGTGTCGGCAAGTCTTCACTGATTCGTAGTATTCTGGGTGATCAGAGCATTAAAGTCGGCGCGCTTTCGGAAGTATCCCGTAAAGGTACTCACACCACGACGACAGCCAAGCTTTTTCATATTCCGGGTGGCGGTAGAATTGTTGACTCACCGGGCATACGAGAATTCGGCTTATGGCATATCAATGAGCAAGAACTGTTGGAAGGTTTTATCGAACTCAGGCCGCATATTGGCTACTGCCGTTTTCGTGACTGCAAACATAATAATGAGCCCAAGTGCGCGATCCTTGACGCCTACGACAAAGGTGAGATTAGTGAAGAGCGCATGAATAGTTACCGCAGAATTAGAGAAACACTCGGCGACAAAGAAACCTACCAATAATACTCAGCCATTAATTGCCTGCATTATTAAAAATCCAATCTATACTCTAGTCATAGTGAGCTATTTTCAATAAATTGCTCGCAACTCCTAACTATCAATCTATTACATTAGCTTTATGACTGACTCAAAAATGCCCGATAGCGCTGAAGGCTGGGCAAACTTTCTGGTGACAAAGTCACTTCCCTCGCCATTTAAAGTGGGTCAAAAAGTCATTCGTATGCTAGAAAAAAAGGTTATTCCATACTCTCATCTGGCTGCTCACGTTAATAAAGACCCAATCTTGGCTTTTTACGTCATGTCACACGCCAATGATAGCCAGCTAGAAGATACACCGAGCAGTAAGACACTGGCACACGCCATTAGTATGATTGGCATTGAGCGCCTAACAGAGCTGATAAACGAGCAACCCTTTAAAGCTATTTCCTTAAAGAGTATTACCAGTTTCTACTACCTTCGAACACTATCAACCAGTTTATATGCAGGCCACCTCGGTCGAGCCATCGCTAAAAGAAAAGGTAAAGGAAACCCCGAAGACGTTTATTGGTCCAGCTTGTTTCTGGGTGCGCCTATCTGGTATTTATGGCGCTTTGCAACGCCTGAAATGCGTTTAGTACGCTATGCCATTCGTTCCAACTACAAGCTCCCCCATGTTGCCGAGAAAGAAGTATTAGGCGGTACAATCGTCGATGTCACGACCGCTCTGGCTAAAAAGCTAAACGTTCCTGCCCTGGCTCAGGCATGCTATCAACCAGATAAACAATTAAGCCATAAGCAATGGGTCACTATTGCCCGCTCTTTTAGCCCTGATGGGAAACCGCTCCGTGTTGAAGATCGCGACATTAATATGCTGATGCAGTCTCCACATTTTGTCGTGATGCTGGCAAACCTGATTGCTCACTATTCTTCATATTGCTGGTATTCAAGGGCAACATTAAGAGCACAACGGATTCTGGCTTGCTACTTAAACTGCTCGGTTGATGAAGCGATTCAGCTAACTCATGAAGCTGCTGCAGATATGTCACGCGCTCATCCTATGCCAGGCGTAATGCAACCGGCTGCTAAATTATTCGTGCCACCACGCAAGCGCACTAAAGCACAAAGTGAGTGCCAACTCAGTGAATTCCAGTCAGATGCCTATGCGCCATCTCAGAAGGGAAAAGCAGCGCCCCCTGCTCCAGAAGCGCCAATAGCCAGCTCTACTAAAACTAACAAGCTTGAAGACACCAGACAACACGAGAACCGGGACGTACCGAAACCTGAAAAAATTAATGCACCGACTAATAAAGAAGGCATTGCTGAAAAAGCGCAAGCAAACGGGCCGCTTTCACGGAACCCCTTATATACTGAGCTAACACATATCATGGCTCATCGCCCGCAGGAGTTTACCGACCTACATGAGCTGATGAATGCCGCGACCCAAGGCATTGCCTACGGCATTGAGTTAGAACGAGCATGCGTGGGTCTGATAAGCAAAGACCGCAGCCGCTTTAAAAACTATTATTCAGTCGGGTGCCAAGATCACCCTGAACTTAAGGATTTTGAAAGCAAAATAATCAAGAATACTATTTTTGAGAAATTATGCTCTCGCCCAGCCAGTATTTGGGTGAAACCCTCTAGTGACAAGAAGATACTCGACCTGATTCCCATGAATTTCAAGGGCGCCACCGACTCAAAAGAGTTTTTCTTAATGTCGGTATTTGTTGGCAAAAAACCGGTTGCCCTTTTCTTCGCAGATAACACTGACAACCAAACACTCACCGACGCTCACTATAAACAATTCAAATACCTATGCAGCGCAGTCACTACTTCCTTACAGCATCAAGCGAATCGTCAAGCATCAAAGGGTGAAGAATAGTTAGTCCCAAACTTTGTCATCTGGTATGATCCGCCGATCATCATTTGAAGCAATGAGAACTAACAAATGTCAGATCTGTTAATTGAAGCGCCTCAATTACTCGCACTATTAAATAATGAAGACTCCTCTGAAAAGCTGATCATCGTCGACCTTGGAAAAGAAGATCGCTACCTAAGCGCTCATATCCCCGGTGCAGTACTGGTAAGCCCTAATTTAACCCAGGCGGGTCCGCCGGTGCCCGGCCTTGCTCCGAGTAAAGAAAATTTAAACGATTTAATGCAAAGCATTGGTCTGACTCCCGATAGTCAGGTTATTGTATACGATGATGAAGGTGGCGGCTGGGCAGGACGTTTTATCTGGCTACTCGATGAAATTGGCCATAACAACTACCGCTATTTGAATGGCGGCTTGCACGCATGGGCTGCTGAAAATTTCGACATGGAAAGCGGCCCTGTGGCTAATGAAAAGTCAGATATTCAAGTGTCTTTTAGCGGTAAACATAGCCTCACTCTCGCGCAGCTAAAAGAGCTTGTAAACACTCAAGATTTGCAAATCTGGGACGCTCGTTCTCCGATGGAGCATAGTGGCGAAACTGCTTACGCAGCCAGAGGCGGCAAGATTCCCGGCGCACTAAACTACGAGTGGACTCGCGCGATGGATCAACAAAATAGCCTAAAACTAAAACCCTTTGACACCTTGTTGAGTGAGTTAGCGACTGTTGGAATAAGCCCAGAAAAGCCAACCGTCACACACTGCCAAACCCACCATCGCTCAGGCCTCACTTATCTATTAGGCAAGCTACTTAGCTTCACAGATATAAAAGCTTACCCTGGTTCTTGGGGCGAATGGGGAAACCAAGCTGACACCCCTATTGAATGAGTAAATTACTACTAACGGACTTACTATGAAACTCGATGATCTATTTATTTTCAGTCAATATATTGCACCGCAACACTTGATCTCGCGGGCAGCAGGAAAAGTCGCTGAATGTGAAATTCCGGCGTTCAAGAATAAGCTGATCGCTTGGTTTATTGATAAATACGGCGTCAATATGTCTGAAGCCTTGCTTGATTCGCCAGAGAATTTTAAGCACTTCAATGACTTCTTCACTCGTGAACTTAAACCTGGCGCACGGGAAATTGACACCCAAGAAGATGCAATCATTTCTCCGGTTGATGGCGCGATTAGCCAGCTAGGCCAGGTTGATAAAGGCCAGGTATTTCAGGCAAAAGGTCAGAGCTTTAGTGTGGTAGAGCTGCTTGGCGGCGACATTGAACGAGCCGAACCGTTTATGGGTGGCGACTTCTCAACAATCTACTTGTCGCCTAAAGATTACCATCGAATTCATATGCCCTGCACCGGCACATTAAGAGAAATGGTTTATATCCCTGGTAAGTTATTTTCGGTTAACCCGGTAACGGCAGAGAATGTCCCTCGCCTATTCGCCAGAAATGAGCGTGTTGCAGCCATATTCGATACCGAGTTTGGCCCGATGGCCATGGTCTTGGTTGGTGCAATGATTGTTGCCAGTATCGAGACCGTTTGGTCTGGTTTAGTCGCTCCGGTT
>NZ_LWFE01000114.1:0-24767 GCF_001635675.1 Oleiphilus sp. HI0061
CATTCCGCCACTACTTGTTTTACCTTTACAGCAACATATTGGTCAAGCCTCCAAGGTCTTGGTTGAAGTGGGTCAACAAGTAAAAAAAGGCCAGTTATTGGCTGAAGCAGACGGTTATATCAGTGTCGGCTTGCATGCACCCAGCTCAGGTGTGGTAGAAAGTATTGCTGAGCAAGTTGTGGCGCACCCTTCTGGTAATTCAGATTTATGTATTACCTTGAAGACAGACGGCCAGGACCAGTGGTGTGAATTGGATGCGAGTGAGGATTACTTATCTCTGGATGCTGACACAATAAGAGCGAAAGTTCGTGCTGCAGGGATTGCCGGAATGGGCGGAGCTGGTTTCCCAAGTGATGTGAAGCTTAACCCTCCAAAAGGTGCAGACATTTCTACGCTTATTCTGAATGCGGCAGAGTGTGAACCCTACATTACCTCAGACGACAGATTGATGCGTGAGCGGGCTGATCAACTTGTTGAAGGGCTTCGATTGCTGATCAAAGTGCTTCAGCCGAAAGAGTGTTTGATTGGTATTGAGGATAATAAACCTGAAGCGATTCGTTCTCTTCAGCAAGCTTTGGCGAGTATTGAAACCGGCAACTGCACCATTGAAGTTTGTGTTGTGCCAACCAAGTACCCCTCCGGTGGTGAAAAACAGCTGATAAAAATCCTTACCGGGAAGGAAGTGCCGAGTGCTAAGATTCCTGCGGATATTGGTGTGGTTTGTCACAACGTAGGTACAGTCGTTGCAATGTATCGTGCCGTGCGCTTTGGTGAGCCGCTTATTTCACGGATTACGACCTTAACCGGGCAGCAAATAGGCAAACGTGGCAATGTCGAAGTGCTTCTGGGGACGCCGATTAGTTGGCTATTGAGTCAGTATGATTACAAACCGGCCAAGTACGAACGCCTGATAATGGGTGGTCCGATGATGGGCTTCAATCTAGTAGATACTGATGTGCCCGTCGTGAAAACCACTAACTGTATTCTGGCTCCTGATCTAAAAGAAATGCCTTTGCCTGAGCCGGCTCAAGCCTGTATTCGTTGTGGCTTGTGTGCTGAAGCCTGCCCTGCAGAGCTTTTGCCTCAGCAGCTGTATTGGTTTGCGCGCGGGCAGGAATATGAAAAGGCAGAGCATCACAATTTGTTCGATTGTATTGAGTGTGGTGCTTGTTCCTTTGTTTGCCCAAGTTCGATTCCTCTTGTTCAGTATTATCGTCATGCTAAAGGTGAAATTAAGCAGCAGCGCGCTGATCAGTTGAAGTCGGATCAGGCGCGCGAGCGTTTTGAAGCACGTCAAGAGCGTCTCGATCGTGAAGCGGCTGAAAAAGCGGCGAAGCGTAAAGCCAGAGCCGAAGCCGCTGCGAAAGCGCAAGCAGAGAAAAAGGCTCAGGCTGCTGCGGCCCCAGAGAAAGCGCCAGAGATAGATGCCAAGAAAGCGGCGGTTGCGGAAGCTTTGGCTAGAGCGGAAGCAAAGAAAGCTAAGGAAGTTGCAGAAGCAATAGAGCAAAGCCCGGAAGAGTTAAAAACTGCCTGGGATAAGGCGCAATCGAAACTGGATAAGATGCTCGATGCACTTGAATCGGCAAAAGAAAATAATCCTGAGCAAGTAGAGAAATTAACCCGAGCTGTAGAAAAGAACCAAATGCGAGTTAACCAGGCTAAGCAAGCCTGGGAAAAAGCAAACTCAGAACCTGCGATGCAAAGTGAAGAAGCGGGTGAGGCTAAGGGCATAGATCAAGCTGCTGTAGATGAGTTGCAGCTAGCATTTGAGAAAGCCGAATCTAAGTTGGCAAAAATGCAAGATGCACTTGCAAATGCTCAGCCCGAGCAGGTAGAGAAACTAACCCGTGCTGTCGACAAGAACAAAGTGCGTGTTGAGCAAGCCAAACAGGCATTCGAGGAGGCACAACAGGCATTAGCTTCGACTCAGTCAGGCTCACAAGAAAGTGAAAAGGAAGAACTGCCTGATCTGGATGCTTTGAGTCTAGCTGTGGAAAAGGCGGAATCAAAGCTAATGAAGATGGAAGACGCTTTAGCAAATGCTCAACCAGAGCAAGTCGAGAAATTAACCCGTGCCGTTGATAAAAACAAGCAGCGGGTAAAAGTCGCTCAAGATGAACTGAATAGTGCGCGCGCTAAAGTAGGCGATGTGCAGAAATCACAAGAGAATGGTAACTAAGATGGCATTGTTGACGCTCACTTCACCGCATGCGAAAGGTTCTAATCGAACTGCAAACATGATGCGCTGGGTCATCGGCTTGACTATTCCCGGCCTGATTGCACAGACGATTTTTTTCGGCTGGGGCAACTTGCACAATGTTCTTTGGTGCAGCGTGGTGGCGATTGTTTGCGAAATCTTGATTCTGAAGATTCGTAAGCGCCCTGTTATGTTTTACCTTAACGACTACAGTGCGCTTGTAACAGCAGTGTTGCTGGGGATTGCTCTGCCTCCTTTTGCGCCTTGGTGGGTATCTTTGGTAGCGACAGCATTTGCTATTGTTTTTGCCAAACACTTATACGGAGGAATGGGGTATAACCCCTTTAACCCGGCAATGGTGGGTTATGCTTTGGTGCTGGTATCTTTTCCTGTAGCGATGACGACCAATTGGGCAACACCGCAGACTTTATTGGACTCTCCAGCAACGCTGGGAGCAACGCTTGATGCAATATGGGGTGGTACCATAGCAGATGGTTATAGTGGGGCGACGCCTTTGGATGTCTATAAGCATGAAATTGCACACTCTACTGCGGATGTCGTTCTGCAAAATCCGGTATTTGGTGCCGGATTTTCCTTGGGTTGGGAATGGGTAAATCTGATGTTCCTGGCAGGTGGCCTGGTGTTACTTGTGAAAAAGATCATACCTTGGCAGACGCCTTTGGGAGTAATCCTTGGCTTGGCCTTGCCAGCGCTTGTCTTGGGCTATGATGCAGACCAGTTCGCACCGCTTAGCCTGCATATGCTGTCTGGTGCGACCATGCTGGGAGCTTTCTTTATAGCAACGGATCCCGTTACCTCATGTACCACGACTCGTGGCCGTTTGATTTTTGGTATTGGTATCGGTTTACTGACCTATATTATTCGCGTTTATGGTGCATACCCTGATGCCTTTGCTTTCGCTGTGCTATTGATGAATTTTGCAGCACCCCTGATTGATGTTTATACGCAGCCAAGAACTTATGGCTATGAGTCGGCAAAACGCGGCGCCAAGCAGAAAGAGGAGGCTTAAGAGATGACTGATAAGCTTAATCCAACTGACGAACGAGAAGAGCTGGGCGAACCGCTTTCTGAAACGATAGACACCCTGGGCTTGTCGATACTTCGGTCTGCGTGGGGGCTGGGTTTGTTCGCAATTATTACTGCCGGTTTAATTGCCTTTACCCAACAGGGGACGAAAGAGAAAATTGCAGAGCAGGTGAAGCAAGCAAGGTCAAAGGCCTTATTGCAGATTGTGCCACTTTCTGAGTTCGATAATGAATTACTCGATGATGCCTTTACACTAGCTCCATCTGAAGCCTTGGGGACTATTGAACCAGTAGAGGCATTCATCGCTTTAAAAGATCAGCTTCCTACCCACCTAATATTGCCTGTTGTGGCGCCTGATGGATATACAGGCCCTATACGTTTGATTATGAGTATTGATATGTCGGGGGAGCTTAAGGGTGTGAGAGTGATAGAGCATAAAGAGACGCCGGGCTTAGGTGATAAAATCGACTTGAAGAAGTCTGATTGGGTTTTATCCTTCAACGGCAAGTCTTTGGCGAACTTGACTGAAACTCAGTGGCAAGTGAAGAAAGATGGTGGAGACTTTGATCAGTTAACAGGTGCAACCATTACACCTCGTGCGATAGTCAGTGCGGTGCATAAAGCGCTGATCTACTTTAGTGAGAACAAAGATCGGATTCTGGATCAGGCAATGAGTTCTAAGTCGGGAACTGATACTGCAGCAGGTGAGGCACAATAATGGCAGCAGCAGAAAATAGCGCAGATTTAATACCGGAACAAAGCGAAGGTGCGAAGCAAAGCTTTGTTAGCAGTGGCGAGTTCAACAAACTAGTTAAGAATGGCTTGTGGGACAATAACCCAGCCTTGGTTCAGCTACTGGGTTTGTGCCCTTTATTGGCTGTAACCGGCACAGTAGTTAATGCTTTAGGTTTGGGGTTGGCGACAACCTTGGTTTTGCTTGGGTCTAATGTATCGGTCTCGTTGATTCGAAACTATGTGAGAGATTCAGTCAGACTACCTGCTTTTGTGATGATTATTGCTTCGCTAGTGACTTGTGCTGAGTTATTGATGCAAGCCTTCACTTATGAATTGTATGAAATTCTTGGAATCTTTATCCCATTAATCGTGACTAACTGCGCAATCTTAGGTCGAGCCGATGCATATGCATGTAAGAACCCTGTATTGCCAGCCGCAACAGATGGTTTGATGATGGGAGTAGGCTTTACCGTGGTATTGGTATTGCTGGGCGCCATGCGTGAGCTCATTGGTCAAGGAACCCTGTTTACCGGAATGAACCTGATCTTTGGTGATATGGCTCTGGCTTGGGAGATTCAGGTTTTTGAAGATTACCCCAACTTCCTGTTTGCGATTTTGCCTCCGGGTGCATTTGTTGGAATGGGCTTAATCATTGCGCTGAAGAATATCATTGATCAACGTGCAGCGGCAGCAAAAGCGAAAACTGAAACAAAGAAAGAGAAGGGCAGTAAGCGGGTTCGTGTAACGGGTAAGATTGCTTAGCCTGCAAGGGCTAAGGAGCTTAGATATACAATAGACACGACACAGCATATTAGCTGTATCGTGCATCCGCTAGGGCTCAGCATAAACCTTCGCCAGGTTTGGTGCGCATGGCGCACCGTATCAACTTAAGCGGTAAAACGTTTCAGGCCTTTCATTAGACCGTCAGTAATACTCGAAAACTCATCTTTTGCTTTTTTAACGACCAGCTCAGAAATTGCTGCCGTTTCTTGATATTTGCTTTCTTCTTCAGTGCTTACTTGATAAGCAGGAAGGCATTCATGCATTGCTTTGGCCGCCTCAGAACGAGGCTTCAGGCCATACCACTCACAAATTTTCTCTACAGATAAGCGGAATGCTTTCTCTTCGCCGTGGACGGCTATCGAGATGGTGGTACGCTTGATTTCATCTTCCCAAGGTACGTTAATACGCAGCTCAAAAACATCAGCCGGCGCACGCCCTTTTCGTTTAACGACAATGCGGCGTAAGCCTCGGATAGTGCCTTTTTCGCGAATATGATATTCGGTAGAGAGAGCTTGTTTCAAACCATAAGCTTTCTGTGCTTTGGCAAAGCGTGCGTCGATTTCCTGGGCTTTGGAATATGCAGCTTTGCGACTGCGTTTGATACGGACATACTCTTGGTGCTCTTTGCCTCCCCATGCTCGAAAGACTCGGAAATAAGATAATTCTCCGTACTGATGATCGTAAATTGCCATATACTGCCCCTCCTTGTTGGGCTTGTCCTTTTTGTGAGCGTACCTATTCGCTAGTAATATCAATATTTTGCTGAATAGATCACATTTCGTTAGAGTTCACACTCCGATAAAATCACAGGCACAATATATAACATTGAGATGAAATTAGGGAGACACATGTCATGAAATACAGTATTTATTTATCTGGTGAAATTCATAGCGATTGGCGCGAGCGAATTGTGACAGGTTTGGAGTCGAACGGACTGGATGTAGAAGTCTATTCGCCGATCACTAACCATGAAGCAAGCGATGAAGTAGGCGTTAAAATTTTAGGGGAAGAAGAGAATAACTTCTGGAAAGATCACAAAGCAGCAAAAATTAACGCCTTGCGTACTATGACTCTGATTGAAAAGTCCGACATTGTGGTGGTGCGTTTTGGTGAAAAATATAAGCAGTGGAATGCGGCCTTCGACGCAGGTATTGCGATTGGTCAGGGTAAGCCGATTATTGTGATGCATGCGCCAGAATTGACGCACCCTTTGAAAGAAATTGATGGTGCAGCGATGGCGGTGACCGAAACGCCGGAACAAGTAGTAGAAATTTTGAAGTATATCAACCAATAGTCGGGCTAATCTCGCTACAAGGCGGCGTGTTTTACGTTATAATGCCGCTCTTTTGTTTCTCACTCTATAAGAATCTGGTGGTACGATCGTGTCTAACGAGACCCAAGCAAACGAAGTCGGTGCAGGTGCGCCTGACGTTAAAACTTTTCAGGGGCTGATTCTGGCCCTGCAAAACTTCTGGGCGAGTAAGGGCTGTGTAGTCCTGCAGCCGCTTGATATGGAAGTTGGAGCAGGTACTTTTCACCCGGCTACTTTCTTGCGCTCAATAGGGCCCGAGACCTGGAACGCCGCCTATGTTCAGCCAAGTCGACGACCTACAGATGGTCGCTATGGCGAGAACCCGAACCGTTTGCAGCATTACTATCAATTCCAGGTGGTGATGAAGCCTTCACCCCTGAATATTCAGGAACTCTATCTTGAATCATTAGCGGCGATGGGTATTGATACCACTGTCCACGATATTCGATTTGTAGAGGATAACTGGGAATCTCCTACACTAGGCGCCTGGGGTTTGGGTTGGGAAGTCTGGTTGAATGGTATGGAGGTAACTCAGTTCACCTACTTTCAACAGGTTGGCGGGCTCGAATGTTACCCGGTAACCGGTGAAATTACCTACGGTTTGGAACGTATCGCGATGTACCTTCAGGGTGTGGATAGCGTTTATGACTTAATCTGGGCGCATGGGCCAGATGGTGATGTGACCTATGGCGATGTTTTCCACCAGAACGAAGTGGAAATGTCGACTTACAACTTTGAGCACGCCAATACTGATGCGCTTTTTGCACAGTTTGATACCTGTGAAGCTGAAAGTCAGAAGATGATTGACCAGGGTTTGCCATTACCAGCGTATGAGTTGGTGCTTAAGGCTTCCCACACATTTAACATGCTGGATGCCCGCCATGCGATCTCGGTCACTGAGCGTCAGCGCTATATACTGCGTGTTCGAGGCTTGGCACGATCCGTTGCTCAGGCATATTTTGATAGTCGTAAAGAATTAGGCTTCCCTCTGGCTCCTGAAGGGATTCGTGAAGAAGTCCTTGCCAGCTTAGATAACGCTGGTTCAAAGTCGGACAAAGGAGGCAAGAAATAATGTCTACGCAAGATTTTCTCGTTGAAATCGGGACTGAAGAACTTCCACCGAAAGCACTGAAGAAGCTCTCGGACTCCTTTACCAGTGGTATCGAAGCAGGCTTAAAAGATGCGGCTTTGAACTATGCTGAGGTAAAGGCTTTCGCTAGCCCCAGACGTTTAGCTGTTCGAGTTAAAGGTTTGGACGTGCAGCAAGCTGATAAGTCAGTTGAAAAGAAAGGCCCGTCAAAGAAAGCCGCTTATGATGCTGAAGGGAATCCTTCTCGCGCCTTGACTGGTTTTACCGGCTCGTTAGGTATTAAGCCTGAAGACCTAGAAGAAATGGAAACGCCGAAAGGAACATGGTTAGTTTACCGCTCGCTAGAGAAAGGTCAGGAAACCAAATCTTTGTTGAATGACATTGTTGCCCAGTCATTGAACAAGTTGCCTATTCCTAAGCGTATGCGTTGGGGAGCTCAAAAGGTTGAGTTCGTTCGACCGCTGCAGTGGGTATTGATGATTTTCGGTGATGAGGTTGTAGAAGGCAGTATTCTGGATATTCCAGCTGGTCGAAAGACTCGCGGTCACCGCTTCCATAGTCAGGGTGAGATTGAAATTACTAAAGCAGATGACTACGAAGTTCTATTGTTAGAGCTAGGCAAAGTGATTGCAGATTATGATCAGCGTAAGGAAAAGGTTCGTCAGGGTGTGACGGCTGCTGCTGAAGGTATTGGTGGTGTGGCTGTGATTGATGAAGACTTGTTGGACGAAGTCGCGTCTCTAAATGAGTGGCCTGTCCCTTTAGTCGGCCGCTTCGACGAGCGCTTTTTGGAGGTGCCGACAGAAGCACTGATTTCTTCGATGAAAGAGCATCAGAAGTATTTCCATGCTTTGGATAAGAATGGCGAGATGTTACCAAACTTCATCACGCTAGCGAATATCGAAAGTAAGGACCCTCAGCAGGTAATTCAGGGTAACGAGCGTGTTATTCGTCCTCGCCTGGCAGACGCGGCCTTCTTCTTTGAAACGGATAAGAAGTCCACTTTGGCCTCGCGTCGTGAGCAGTTAAAGAAAATTGTCTTCCAGAGTAAATTGGGAACGGTTTACGATAAAACTGAACGTGTATCAAAGCTAGCTGCGAAGATTGGCGCAGCAATTGGTGGCAATGCATCCGATGCAGAGCGTGCAGGCGAGCTAGCTAAATCTGACCTGGTGACAGAAATGGTTCTAGAGTTCTCTGATTTACAGGGAACCATGGGTTATCATTATGCTGTGCACGATGGCGAATCTAAAGAAGTTGCTTTAGCGTTGAATGAGCAGTACATGCCTAAGTTTGCGGGCGACAGCTTGCCGACCACAAAAACGGGTTGTGCACTTTCTATTGCTGAGAAACTTGATTCACTGGTTGGTCTATTTGGTATCAATCAGCCTCCAACGGGTACTAAAGACCCATTTGCCTTGCGCCGTGCTTCTTTAGGTGTGCTTCGAATCATTGTTGAAGAGCAATTGGATCTTGATCTGGTTGACCTAATTAATTGGTCGCTAGAGCAATACGAAGGCTTGGAAAACAATAGTGTCCAAGAAGACTTATTGAACTACATGTTGGAACGTTTCCGTGCCTGGTATCAGGATGAAAATGTATCTGCTGAAGTCTTCTTAGCGGTTAACGCTCGTAGGCCTACACGTCCGGTCGACTTTGATCAGCGCATCAAAGCGGTTAGCAACTTTTTGGGCCTCGAAGCGGCTTCAGCCTTATCGGCAGCCAATAAGCGTGTTTCCAATATTCTGGCGAAGAATAAGGGCGAGTTGGCAGATCAGGTCGACCAGAGTAAGCTGATTGAGCAAGCTGAAAAGGATTTGGCAGCTCAGGTAGATAGCCTAGCAAAAACTGTAACGCCATTGTTTGACCAAGGTAACTACCAAGCTGCTTTGACTGAGCTATCAAGTCTTCAAAAAGTTGTTGACCAGTTCTTTGAAGATGTCATGGTTATGGCCGATGATGAAGCGTTGAAGAATAATCGCTTAGCCTTGTTGAGTCAGCTGCGCGAGCTATTCCTGCGAGTGGCAGATATTTCGCTGCTTTCTAAGTAGCACCTAAGCACTAAGTTAGGCTTTCCCTTCTTGCTAGCAAAGCACTGCTCATTCGAGTGGTGCTTTTTTGTTTCTGGTCTTAATCTCTTGCAGAGGTTTTTTCTTCGCGCTTGATTAAGCTTGTGCTAACCCTCTAGTGGGCCACAGAACAACTGAAAGAATATTGGCAGCTGACTAATTCAACAAACCTACTTCTTTGTAGTAGCGAACTGCTCCGGCATGTAAGGGGGCTGATAAGCCTTCTTTAACCATTTTGGTCTTATCGAGAGCATGGAATGCAGGGTGAAGTTTTTTAAACTCGAGGAAATTTTCAAATACTGACTTGGTTAACTGGTAGATAACCTCGTCGGGTGTATCTTTAGAGCTTACTAGTGTCGCACCTACGCCAAATGATTTTATTTCATTTGGGTTGCCTCGGTACATACCAGCCGGAATGGTGACTTCGTGATAATATGCGTTGTCAGTGACTAGCTGATTAACTTCGGAACCTTCAACATCAATAAGAATGCTATCGCAATCTGAGGTCGCAGCTTTAATCGAGGCGCTAGGATGCCCAGCCATAAAAATCATGGCATCAAACTGCTTGTCGCATAGTGCTTTTGATTGATCTGAGGAGCTGAGTTCAGATACTTGTGAAAAAAGGCTGCTTCCCCAGCCGAGTGCCTGCATGAGAATTTCCATAGTGGCACGATGACCAGAGCCTTTATTACCTATATTAATTCGTTTACCTTTCAGGTCATTTAAAGTTTGGATGCCCGAATCTTTTCGTGCGACGACAGTAAATGGCTCGGAGTAAATAGAAAATACTGAGCGTAACGCTGGGTCTCTGCCTTCTGAGGAAAATACTTCACTGCCTTGTACTGCGTGATATTGCCAGTCGGACTGAACAACTGCCATATCCAAGTCCAGTTCTCTGACTTTTCGTAAGTTGTACAATGATCCCTGGGTGCTTTCAACGCCACAGCGTATACCGTGCTCGGAACGTTGACGATTGATCATCCTGCATACTGCGCCGCCTGTTGGATAATACACTCCGGTGACACCACCGGTACCGACAATCATATAGTGCTTGTCACGAGCAAGGCTGAGCTCGGAACTGCCGAAAAGAAAGACGAAAATACAAAGCTTAGCCAGCTTCAATTTGCCGAACAAACTCAAAGTTTTTGACCTACGACCTAGCATACGTTTCCTTATTGAAGCTGCTTGTATCAGCACCTTACCCTTTTCATTGAAGAATAATCTTTTTGGAAAAGATTTTCTACACGATATTGTTGTGAAAGAGAAAAACAGAATTATGCTGTTACACTTATTGAAGGCCCTTAACAAGCAGTTTCTTTTCGCTATGAATAAGCTGATTCAACCGATATTTTTGCTGATGAATCGATTAACTTACCGTGGTAAGTTTATGTTGATCTCATCGGTTTTCGCGATCCCCTTGGCTCTGTTTGCTGTGCAGTTAGCATTTAATGCGCATCAGCAACTAGAACAAGCACAGCACACTCGCTCTGGCTTTAACTATCTTCGCCAATCAACAGAACTTATCGAAGACTTGGAAACGATACGAGATATAACTGTTGTTGTCTCTTGGAAGAGTGACTCCTTCTTGGTTTCAAAGCTTGATGCTGTTAAGAAGCGGGCTTATGGTCGTATTCTGGATCTAAGCGAAAAATTAAGTTCTAACGCTAGTAGCAAGTACTTACTAAGTCTTAAGGAAAAGTTTGAAAAGGACGGTTTTATTCGCGGAAATGAGGCAGGAAGGGTCGATAAGATTTATGAAGAGGCACATATTATGGTCGGTCAGGCGTATAGCTGGAGAAGGCAAGTTTCTTATCTGTATGCCTCCAGTAGTCAAAGCGATATTTTGTCCTTCGTAAACCTACTTAATGAGGGTGAGGAATATACCTATGCCTTAGGTTTGGTCAGAATGTTTGGAAGTTTGTATTTAGGGCAGGCGTTTGTGGCGTCACATGGTGCTGACGCGATGGAGGCTGCTTACCAAAACCTGTCTAAGTTAATTGATGATGTGGATGTGAAGGAACAAGCCTATGCCGGTATATTTAGAGATAACCCTTCCGTAGACTTATTAGGTGTTAAATCAGCTTTAGTTCAGACTAAAGACCTGCTTTCACAGTATTTGATAGAGTCCTTCTCTCCTAAAGGTGACCCGCAAGAGTTCTACGCGAAGTTAAGCGACTTGTATCAATTAGTATACGCGCATAATCAGCTTGTTTTATCGGTGACTGACCGTGTATTGGCGAAAAATTACCAGCAGAGCATTGAGCGCTTATCCTTGTTCTATATCAGCGTCGCTTTCTTCTCCTTGGTTTTGCTCTACTTGTCAGTCGGTTTATATAAGTCTGTTAGCTCTGCTATAGGTGAATTAACTGGCGCTGCAGATCGTGTAGCTATGGGAAATTATGATCAAGCGATTGAGATTGGAACGCATGATGAATTACTGACAGTTGCTCGGGCCATGGAGCATATGCGTCTAAGCATTAAGGAGCGTGAAGAACGCTTGGAACTAATGAGCCAGATTGATGGTTTGACTCAACTTTATAACCGGCCATTCTTTGATCAAGCAATGGATATATCCTTGGCTAATAGTCGCCGAAACATGACGCCGCTTACCTTGGTTATGATGGATATCGATCATTTTAAAAAGGTAAATGATACCTATGGCCACCAGGCGGGTGATGAGTGTTTAAAACTGATTGCTCGCTTAATGAAGAAACAGTATCAGCGACAAACAGATATAGTGGCTCGTTATGGTGGTGAAGAATTCATTGCGATTCTCTACGGTCAGACTCAAGAGGAGGCCCTATTGCAAACCGAGAAACTTCGAAGGGCAATTGAAGACGCAAATATGACTTATCAAGGCAAAACAATACCGATGACTGCAAGTTTTGGCTTGGCAAGCATGGCACCACCAGAGTGGCAGAAAGGTGAATCATTGGTGGGGTTTGCTGATAGTGCTTTGTACCAGGCAAAAGAAAGTGGCCGGAATCGTATTTGTATCGGAGGTCAGTCAGGTGGCCATGAGACTCAAAATACCGCTTGATAAGGTTCTATAAGACCTAAGGCCGATCTTTTATAGCTGATCAGCTACAGTAACCTGATTTCTTCCTTGACTTTTTGCCTGGTAAAGGGCTTTGTCAGCCTGTTTTACCAGATCTTGCCAGGCTTCCACTCTGGATTCCACGACACCAATACTGACGGTTAGCACGCCTTTGTCTGATTCAATGTGAGGGATTTGTAATGCCTCGATAGCTGCCCTGACTCGCTCGGCACATATTCTGGCTTGTTGGCCAATACTTCCGGGCATCAGAATTAATAGCTCTTCGCCGCCATAGCGAAATACTCTGTCTGAGGTGCGCAGCGTTGATTTAACAGTTTGAGCAACTTGTCTGAGCGCATCATCTCCTGATTGATGCCCATAGTAATCGTTATACTTCTTGAAAAAGTCGATATCCACTAAAGCTAGACTATAACTATTCTGGGTTCGTAGAGCGTGCTGTTCAGTATGTGTGAGATCAACCTCCATAGCGCGTCGGTTGCCGATACCTAGCAAGGCATCTTCAAGTGACAATAGTTTTAGCTCTTCGACATTAGTTTCCAGTTCTGCATGCCTGTCGATCAAGCGAACATATACATCGACTAGGTTAGATTGGGTCACAACACCAACTAAGTGTCCGGCATTGTTAATAACAGGGAGATGACGGAGTTTTCGACTACGTGACAGCATCAAGGCGTCTTTAAATAGACTATCTTCCTGAACACAAACAGGCGTAGAAGTCATGATTTCACAAATAGAATGTTCTGGGTAGTGAGCGTCTTTCAATAGCGTGCAAAACAGTTTGGTGATGTCACGCTCTGTGACGATTCCGATAGGTTTGTCGTTCTCGACAATAATCAGGCAGGAGCTACCTTGCTTTGACATGAGCGGAACCGCCTCCTTAATACAGCAATTCGCGTCCACGGTTGGTGGGCAGTCATTCATGAGTTCTTTGACAAGTATGTTAGTACTTTGGTGACCTTTCAAAAATTCATTCTATACTTTAATCCTAGGAGCCTAGCGGGAATAAGGCAAATTAATTACAGCAACTTACAAGCATCTTGAAAAGACTATTTGATGAATAGGTTCTTGATCAGAGTCAGACTTCAATTCATGAGTTCATGCTACCTTCAAAGTAAGGGAGCAGAGCCTGCTCCGCCAGGAGAGCAAATCCAATGACGATGATACGTAGTTCTAACGCTAAAATCTCAAACCGGCTCACCCGTTTTGTATCCTTACCGGTTCTGAGGGCTTTGTACGGCCTGGCTTTATCGTTAGGTGCACCGGCGGGTTGGGTTCTAGTCCAGAAACTTGCGGGGCGTGATCCATTCTCTGATGAACATTTTGATCTATTACTCTATGTCTATATGAGCTTGGCAACGGGAATTGTGTTTTCATTGCTAGGTTATTTTATTGGTCGTCGAGAGCATATGATTACAGATCTGGCACTGACCGATAGCCTAACGGCGCTTTACAATAAGCGTTATTATAAAAACCGTTTAGAACAAGAGTTTCAGCAGCATCTGCGTACCGGTGCCTCAATGGCCATTATTCAAATTGATTTAGACTTTTTTAAACAAGTAAATGATCGATTTGGGCACCAGGCAGGTGATGAAGTATTGAAGAAGGTTGCTACATTGATTCTTGCAAATTGCAGGAAGAATGATACTGCCGCGCGCGTTGGCGGAGAAGAGATGAGTATTATTGTCTGTGGCGAAAGTAAAGATGAAGCGCATATATTGGCAGAAAGAATTCGTGCCACGATTGAAAGTACAGACTGCTTTTGGCAGGGGCAACGGATAAGTTTGACAGCCTCATTCGGTATTGCATTCGCGACAGCTAAGACAGAAACTGCTTGGCAAATTTATCAAAATGCTGACTTGGCACTGTATCAAGCCAAGAAGCAGGGACGGAATCAGGTATGCTTGTATGAAGCCTAAACCCAAGGCGCGAGTAGAGTTTCGAATGCGGAGGTTATATTGTCTTTAAGATCATTGGTTCTGACGCTGCTTGTCTGCCTGATTGTTTGGTATTGGCTTAAAGCAAGAGAGTTAAAAGATATTGCTCTAAGAGCCGCGGCGAAGCATTGTCGTGAATTGGACTTAAGTATTCTTGACCAGACAGTCGTTTTGCGCTCATTGAAGCTCAAGAGAGGGAATGCTGGGCGCTTACAGATTATTCGTGAATATGGTTTTGAGTTCAGTTCTACAGGAGAAGATCGTTATAAAGGTAGTGTGAAGATGGCCGGAGCACGTGTTCAAGGGGTCAAATTGGCACCACATCGAGTGGAATAGTTTTATTATTGGAAGTGGTTAATTTGTATCGAGCACCTATACTCTATATATCGACAAAAAGAAGCTATTCACAAATTGGCAGGTGTTTTTAATTCGCACCTGCTTTAGCGTGTAAGAATAAATATGATCAAACGAATTCCTATCGACTCCCTTCAAGTTGGAATGTATATATCTGATCTTAATAGTGATTGGATCCCTCATTCCAACTTTAAGAAGAAGGGGAAAATCAAGAAAGATCTAACTGTTGAAAAGATAAAAAAACTAGGCATTAAAGAAGTCTATATCGATACTTTTCTAGGTGAGGATTTAAAGGATGCGCCGACCCTTGCCGAGATTGACAAAGAAAATGAAAAGAAACTAGCAGCGGCAGGTGAACTGAGCTCGTTAAACAAGCCGCGTTTAGGTTTGGGCGAGGAAATGCTGGCGGCTCAAAAGGTTCATGAAGAAGCAGTTGAACTCATGGGCGGTATTCTCACGGACGTTAAGACTGGTCAGGCGCTTCCTATAGACGCTATTGATAATCTTGCGGAAGATATGCTGGACTCTTTGTTCAGAAATCACAATGCCTTGGCTTGCCTTGGCTGTATTCGCGAGAAAGATAGTTACTTGATGGAGCACTCCGTAAACCTGAGTGTTCTGATGTCTATTTTTGGTAAATCGATGCAACTGGATCGTTCGGTTCTTCATCAAACCATTTCAGGTGCATTGTTGCATGATATCGGGAAAATCATGGTGCCAGACGAAATATTGCATAAGCCTGGTAAATTAACCGATGATGAATTTTCGCAAATGAAACATCACGTTACCCTAGGTCGCTAGCATTTGCTGGGTATCGAAGGTATTTCCCCTTTGACTATTCAAGTCGTTTCTGAACATCACGAGCGAATGGATGGTACCGGTTACCCTTCGGGTCTATGTGGTCATGAAATCTCAACCTTCGGGCGAATGGCTGCGATTGTTGACGTTTATGATGCGATTACAGCCGACCGCTGTTATCACAAGGGTATGACGCCGACAATGGCGATTAAGCGTTTACTGGAGTGGAGCGATCATCATTTGGACCGCTCTTTGGTAAATCACTTCATTCGTTGTATCGGAATTTATCCAGTTGGTTCTTTGGTCTTACTAGAGAGTGGCCGACTGGGCGCGGTTGTAGAAGTGAACGAGTTTGATCAGCGCTCGCCAAAGGTAAGGGTGATGTATCACACCAAGTTTAAATGCTTTATCAAGACCGAATTAATTGATTTAGCGAAACCGACGGTTCAGGATGCAATTGTCAAAGCCGTTGACCCCGACCTATTCAGGATCAACGTTAAAGATTTTTTAAGCTAGTCTAGTACACTTTCTTGGGAGCTGCGCTAAACGGCGCAGTTCGTACATAGTGCAGCAAAAGGCAGGGCGTCCAAACGCTCATTGCTGATATCTTCGTGACACTTCTCACAAGCGCCATATAAGTCTCGTTCCATTTTTAGCAGGGCATGATCTATTTGCTCTAGCTCTTCTTCGGCTTCACTTTTCAGGTTTAGTAGTACATCATCATTTTGTCTGTCTACGACTTGGTCCGAGAACTTACTGCTGGTTTTCCGGTTGTGAAGGTCTTTATCAATTTTCTCGATACGAAGACTTAATTCTTCTTTTAAAGCAACTAGCTTTTCTTTGTGGTCTGTCATGATTCTTCCTCACCTAAAATGGGTACGTATTACCTACATTTTAGGTTAGAACCGCAGAATAGCATTGATATGAATCAAGGTTGGCTTGCTAATTCCAAGGCCTCTGTCAGTTTAGCGTGTTTGAAGCCTTCATTCATAAGAATGAGGCCGTCTGAATTGATCACAACCGTAACGCCCATATCTCCCTTGAACTTCTCAGTTAAGTTATGAGCAGTATCTGCTACCACTGTTTCAGAGCGATAACCGCTAGAGATCTGATTCGCCCGGGCTTGTTCAATCGATCCTGAGACATAATCAATACTAATAAAATGAATGTTCGGATAGTTTGGCTTGATTGACTCGCGAATACTCGACATATGGCTATCACAAAGCGGACACCACATGGTGAAATAAAGTACAACCGCATCATAAGCGGTTAATTCATCACTTAAAGTCAGCACATTGTCTTCAGTGTCAAGAATGCTGAAGTCACTAGCAACCTGGTTGACCTGGTTACCGATACTACCCGCTTGCACACTTTCGCGTTTATCTTCACTGGAAGGGTTTAAATCTTCGTTACAAGCAGATAATAATAGCCCAAGGAAAAGCATGCTAATTAAACGAAATCTAACGTAGAACATAGCTCACTCCCAAACTTAAAATATCTGTTGCAGCAAAGTCTTCACCACTGAGCGCATGATTCCACGAGAGCTTGTAGATCCAATCCATAGCGACTGTTGAATAGGCAATACTTAATCCCAGCGACTGCTTTTGAAAACCAGGAAGGGAGATGTCTTTATTCCCATCAATTTCACCGACCTTTTCGCGTAAATCATTATAGGATGTGGTCACAGTAAGCGTGTCCATTGAGTCTAAAAAATGCGTATAACCAAAAGCCAGGCTTGTTGACAGGCGCTTACCTAATTGCAGATCATAGGGGTCGATAAAGCCGCTAGAGTCTTCGTTAACAGGACGTTCAATATATTTTCCATAGGACATGTTCAAGGTCATATTCCAGGGATAAATAGTCTTGTCGACAAGCAGATTAGCATCCAGGCGGTAGACGCCCCGGCCCGTGATATCGAAGCTGTTATCAATTTCACCAGAGTATGCAGATTTACCTGTCGGCAGGGTTAAGGTGCTGCCCAGGTATACTGCTGGAATCAGGCTTCGCCAGTTGGTGACTTTCCAGACACATTTAATATCGTCAAAGGTCTCGTACCATAGCCCTATGGTCGTATCACCAATGTTGTCGACTTTAGACTCTGTTCCAGTGTAGGTATTGTCATTCCATACATAGGGAATTTGGAGGCTTGCCTGCCAGCGGTTGGCAAGCCGATAAGCGATACCAAGACTACTTCGGTACTGGTTTAAGTCAGAGCCAACAGGGTCATCCTGATGCTTTCCTTCAGAGTTCCAGTAGCCCTTATAGTTCTCGTGCGAGAATGATGTATCAAACATCATGCGCGCACCTTTTGGCAGAATTAAAGAAGAGGCTGACCCGCCGCCACAACAGGATGCAGCCCAAAGATTCAGTGGCACAAGGAGCTGTGTACTGAGAAAAAACAGAAAGGCTTTATTCTTCATGCAAATAGATATCTTTCTAAAGATATTTACATCCCCATCATCGTGTTAGATGGCGTCACGACGAACTCTGCTTCATCATATTCACCATCAGGAATGTTGCCATCGTCGGTTTTTTGTTCACCGTTAACCGATAGGCGTACATAGATAGAGCCGGCTTCTCCGTCAGTAAGGCCCGTCAGGCCTTCAGCGGTCCAAATACCTTCTCCCTCATTGGATGCTGTGACCCAGCTGTCACCATCACTTGGGTCTGTTGACATTGCTACGGTGATGCTAGAGATCGTAAGCTCATAGTCGGAGTCTGCATTGAGTATTTGCCCAGCGCTAATTGCCGGAAAGCTCATCATGCTTTCCTTGGTAGTGATAAAAACACTGAAGTCATGACCGCTATCTCCATCTGATAGGCCATCATTGAATAGAATGTAGGTGCGTTTTTCTTCTCCGCCCATCATATTTGCAATAGTATCAGTTTGGCTCTTTAGATTAGCGCGGGCTGTCTCTCCCATTGCCATCATTACATCTGGCTGAAAGGTAACGCTTTCATCATAAGGTAAACCTATATCAAGGTACCAAGTACCCATCTCAGGGCCTGATGCCATGAGGTAGTAGATTGTCGCGTTATAGATTCCTGCTTCGTCACTTTCGGTGAAAGAGCCATAAGGCGTGCTATGGTTATGTGTAGACATTTCCATTAGTGGGCTTAAGGTAGGAGAAAGCCCTTCCATAGGGGTGCCATCCAAATCGGTAATTTCGATTTTTAGGTTGGATTTACCAACTTGAGCCATCTCGGATAAATAGGTAACTTTAAAGCTTTCTGAAAGCTCATAATCATTTTTTTGTGAATTGTTGCTATCACTACACGCACTCATTAAACAAGCACTTGCAACTAAACTCAAACTAAATGCGAGGGTCTTAACTGCTTTCATCTATGCACTCCTTGATGCGCAAAATCATTAATTGCGTGAAATTTTACGCTGAAGTAAGGGTGCAAAGGAGTGACAAATTGTCGCACCTACTTTGGGGTATAGTTTGGGTTTAGTTCAAGTTCAGATATGTTTTGGCTTTATGTTAATGACTTATTTTGATGAAGGGCGTTTCTGTAGCTTGCGTTGCAAAGTCCGTCGATGCATTCCCAGAGCATTAGCTGTTGCAGAGATATTGCCATCATGCTCATTAAGCACGCGTTGGATATGTTCCCACTCCAGGCGTCCCACTGATGGCGGGCTAGTATCTAGGGGAATATCTGGGTTTGCGTCCTCTTCCTGTAGGGCTTTGATAATGACATCGGTGGTCACAGGTTTGCATAGGTAATTCACTGAACCCAGCTTCATCGCTTCAACCGTTGTGCTAATGCTGGAATAACCTGTCAGAATCAGTGCCTTGGTTTGAGGTGAGTGTTCTTTTAGAATCGCCAGAAACTGCAAACCACTTTCCTGATCGATCTTTAGGTCAACCACAGCAAAATTTATGCTCGTATCCGTTAATATGCCTTTGGCTTCTTCAATACTGTTTGCGGCGAAGCTATTGTAGCCTCGTCGTTTAAATGACCGGGCAAGTGTCGTAGAAAAGGTTTGGTCGTCATCTAGGATAAGGATACTCTTAGTCATTTTATTTTCTGCTCTTCGGCTGGGTGTGAGCTTACAAGTGACAGGGAAATATGAATGCGAGTGCCCGACTTATCTGCTCTTTCAACGCTTATTTTTCCATGATGTCTATTAATCGTGGCATGAGATAAAAATAAACCAATGCCCATACCATGCTCTTTGTCAGACTCTAATGGTTGCTCAGCGGCACTAAGAATACGGGAAACTTTGTTTTCATCACTGTTGCCATAATCACTGATGGTGAGTCTGAGCTTGTCCGGTTCAACATCTGCCTCGAAGCAGACTCTTTCGGGCGAAGCATCGGCAGCATTATTCAGGATATTCAGAATGGCCATCCTTAAAGATGGATCTGAGGAAATATTTGGCGATGGTGACTCGTCGAATTGTGTGCTGTTCCAGTTTTTCTCAAGCCTGACGCTAGGCCGTAAGAGTCTAAATTCATTCACTAGCTGGGTGAGAAAGTAGTGGACAGATTCATCTTGCTGACTGAGGCGAGCCTGGTGCCGAAGGTCATCTAACACGTTTTTACATATCGCTATTTGAGACGCCAGGAGTGTAAGGTCTTCGTCGAAATCCTGGGTCAGGCTATCTGCTTGAAGGTCGTCAACGAGCACGGCCATCGTCGATAGTGGTGTACTGATATGATGAGCAGCAGACGCGGCTTGTGTTGCAATACCCAATAATTGCTCGTCGCGCAGTAACTGTTCTCTTTGTTCGTTGATCTTATGTTGTCGAGACTTTAACTCTTGTCTCATTCTAATGAGGAAGAAGCAGATTAAGGCCGCGCTCACTGCAAAATTGAACCACATGCCAATGAGATGAAGGGAAAAGGCAGTTTGGCTTGCATCAATTTGGTGGTGCATATGATGGGCATGCTCATTCGCAACAGAAGTCTCTGATACCGAAAGGTCGACTAAGTATAAAGAGCCATAGCAACTTACGGTGAGTAAGGCCATAAACCAGGTGAAATTACTATTTAAGGTTGCTGCACTAATGGTTAACGGGAAGAGTAAAAGTGACACAAAAGGGTTGGCGGAGCCGCCGGTTACATGAAACAGAAGGCTCATGAATAGTACATCTGACACTAATTGAAGTCGGACATAGTTTTCGGTAATGATACGGGCGCTTTTAAGCTGAGCGAAGGTGAACATGGCTGAAAAAGCAAATAGGCTTAAAATAAACTCCGCCAGGATGAAGTTAAATTTTAAGTTCAGATATAGATGGTCAACGAGTAAAAAAAGTTGAGCCAGTCCCCACAAGGCCAGGCGAGCGCTAGCTATCAGGCGAACGTTTTCGCGCAGTGGTGTTTTGCTTCCTTTAGAGGAAAAAATCATAGTCGTCGTTTACTGAAAAACTGGATTGAATTTGCTAATTATTAGAACAAGCTCTTAGAAAACATGCCAGACGTTTTCATGAAAGTTTTTAAGCCTTGTCTATACTTAGCTAAGTACTCATCACAGAAAAAGACAATTACCCCTTGAAACAATTACAAATAAAAAATGGACTTTGGATCTTTCTAGCGCTGTGTGTCTGCCTGTATTCCGTGTCGGCTATGGCGGAGGAGCATTACACCAATGGCATACCATTGTCTGGAGACCATCTTGAGTTCTTTGTCGATCCGACACATGGCTTGACGATAGATGATGTGCATGGCTACAACCTCTGGGACTGGCGCTCGAACGAGCAGGAAGTGCCATCATTTGGTTTTTCGCATGATACCTACTGGTTCCGCTTTGTGGTGCCAGGGAATGACCACGCCTGGTTGTTGGAAATCAATTATGCTTTGCTAGATGAAATCGAGTTTTATCGGGTTAAAGGAGGTGAAGTCGTTGAATTTGTCCGTACAGGTGATCACTTTGTTTTCTCTGAGCGTCCTATTCAACATCGAGCATTTCTATTTCCAATCGATGGCGCTGATGAAGCACAGCATGTTTACTTGAAAGTTCGCTCTTCAAGTTCCATTCAGTTGCCTGCTACGCTTTGGCCAGAGAAAAGCTATTTTGAGGCTGACCAATATCGCTTTGCCGAGCACGGTTTGTACTATGGCATCGTTCTGGTGATGGCTTTGTATAACTTCTTTCTTTTTTTGCGACTTAGAGATAGTGCTTACCTGTTCTACGTTTTGTACGTGATTACCTTTGCTGTAGCCCAGATGTCCCTGACGGGCTTTGCTTACCAATTTATCTGGCCAAACTTTCCGGTATGGAATGAGCAGAGTATGGCGGTAATAACGCCCTTAATCGTGACATCGGGGATGGTATTTGTATCGAACTTCCTTAAATTGCAGAATAATCACCCGTACTTGAATCGTATTGTCTATTTGCAGGCTTGGCTTGGAATCGTGTTGGCTTTCTTGAGCACGCTCTTACCTTATGCAGTCATGATTCCTTATGGTGCGGCTTTGGCGATCGTTACTTGTTCGTCTATTTTATTTATTAGTTACTATGTCACGATCAAATCGAGACAAAAATATGCGACGTACTTTTCGGTTGCCTGGAGTATGTTTCTAATTGGCACCGTTATATTGGCCATGAACAAATTTGGCTTACTGCCTAGAAATGGGCTAACGGAGTCTGCAGCGCAAATTGGCTCAGCTATTGAAATTATTCTCTTGTCTTTTGCTCTTGCGGAACGCTTGCATGACGCTACTTCGCGCCGTTTTAAAGCTGAAGCAGAAACCTTGCAAGTGAAGGAAAAGCTGATCGAGACCAAGCAGATGCAAAATGAAGCATTAGAGGTAGAAGTTGAGCAGCGAACCAGAGACTTACGACTGGCTTTAGAAAAGGTCAATAAATTAAACTCCGAACTTGAAGATCTATCAACACTTGATCAAGTCACCGGGGTTAGAAATCGTCGTTATTTTGATGAAATGATGGAGCGAGAGTTTCGTCGTGGCAGGCGAAATGGGCGAGAATTAGCTTTGATTATGATTGATTTGGATAATTTCAAATCCGTCAATGATACCTATGGTCATCAAGCTGGAGACCAGTGTCTGAAAACGGTCGCTTCTGAAGTGTATCGTTTGGTGAAACGCCCTCCTGATCTGGTTTGCCGTTATGGTGGAGAGGAGTTAGCTGTTGTCTTACCTGAGACCAAATTGGAAGGTGCTGTTTTGATAGGTGAGCGAATTCGGGCGCATATTGAAGCTTTGTGGATTGATACGGGTGATGAGCGTATTCAAGTGACAGCGAGTGTTGGCGTAAGTGCCTGCATGCCGAACGAGGAAAGCTCGACTCACGCTTTGGTTGAGATGGCTGATCAGGCGCTATACCAAGCTAAGCTTAACGGTCGAAACAGAGTTGAGCAAAAAGTTGGCTAAGACGGCGTGAAACTGCTTGATAGCTGTTTGTTTATACAGTATTTTGTATGAATGAAACTGTATATTGCAGAAAAGCCCTGTCTGGGGAAGGCTATAGCGCAAGCCCTACCTAAACCTCACCATAAAGCTGATGGCTGTATTTACGTCGGGCATTCCGATAAACGCCGCTGTGATGTAGTCAGCTGGTGTATCGGTCACCTTCTGGAGCAGCTCGAGCCAGATGCCTATGATGCATCACTTAAGAAATGGTCGCATGAAACCTTGCCTATATTGCCCGACCGTTTTCCTAGAGGTTGGCAGCTGGCGCCTAAAAAGCAAACCCGCAAGCAATACTCTATTCTAAAAAAGTTAGTCAAACAGGCTGATCACATAATTCATTGTGGTGACCCTGATAGGGAAGGTCAGCTACTGGTGGATGAGCTGATTCACCATGTCGGCGTTAAAGCGTCAGTGAAAGATAGTATTGAACGCTGCCTGATTAGTGATTTAAATCTACCCGCTGTTAAGCAAGCCCTGGCTTCTCTAAAGTCGAATAAAGACTTTGTGCCTTTATCTGTTTCAGCTTTAGCTCGTTCACGTGCAGACTGGCTTTATGGAATGAACCTAACTCGCGCTTTTACGCTTCAGGCTCAAAAGGTCGGTTTTCAGGGCCTGGTTTCAATCGGGCGGGTGCAAACACCCTTGCTAGGCTTGATTGTTCGGCGAGATGCAGAAGTTGAAGCCTTTGTGGTGCGAGACTATTACGAAGTCGATGCCCATATCCAAATATCTGAACAACAAGTTTTATCTGCCCGTTGGCAGCCGAGCGAAGCTTGCGAGCCCTATCAGGACAGCGAAGGGCGAGTCATAAACAAAGCTTTGGCTGAAAATGTGGTGGCGCGAATTAAGGGGCAGCCAGCTAATGTTGAAGCAACAAGTGCTAAGTCCAAGAAGCAAGTTGCGCCTTTGCCATATAATTTATCTGCGTTACAGATCGATGCTGCTAAAGCATTTGGTATGAGTGCTAAGACCGTCTTGGATACTTGTCAGAATCTGTATGAACGACATAAACTGATTACCTATCCTCGCTCTGACAATCGTTATCTACCCTCGGGGCACTTAAGCCAATCTGCACAAATTTTCGATGCAATCGCTAGCAATACCAACTTACAGAATATATGTAACAGTGCCGACTCAAGTTTAAAAGGACGTGTTTGGAATGATGCCAAGGTTGGTGCTCATCACGCGATCATTCCAACTGCGAATAAGTCAAAAAAGGGATTATTGAGTAAAGCTGAGCAGCAAGTATATGAATTGATAGCAAAGCACTATCTTATTCAGTTTTTTCCGGCTTGGGCTTATACCGACCGTGAAATCAGCTTTCGAATTGCCGGTGGCTTATTCCGAGCAAAGTCGAGGGAAACCAGTGAGCCGGGTTGGAAGCAGGTACTTAAATCCACTAAGGATGAAAAACAAACCGTAGCTTTACCTCAGCTCAAGAAAGGTGAGCGTTTTACTTGTTTATTTGGAGACTTGCTTAGCAAGCTTACTCAGCCTCCTAAACACTTTAGCGATGCAAGTTTACTCGCGGCGATGACCGGTATAGCCCGTTTTGTGAGTGACCCCGAGATCAAAAAAATACTAAAAGATACCGATGGTCTTGGAACAGAAGCGACACGTGCTTCGATCATTGAGCTGTTATTCAAGAGGCAGTTTATTTACCGAGAAGGTAAAGCCATTAAAGCGACAGAGGCTGGTAGAAAAGTGATAGCGAGTCTGCCAGAAGAGGTTTCATTGCCCGATATGACTGCACACTGGGAGTTGATGCTAAAGCAAATGAGTCAGGGGGAGTATGCATATGCTGATTTTATGCTGCCACTTGAACAACAAATCAGTCACTTACTATGTAGGGCAAAAGATACACACCTTTCAGCCTTAGCTGGCCTTAAAGCGCAAAACAAATTTAAAAAACGTAAATATAAGGCCCGACGCAAAAAGGCGAGCCCCACATTAAAAGTTGGCGCTTAACGAAATGCGCAACCGGGCTCTTTTCCTAAGGCTTTTAGTAGCA
>NZ_LWFE01000115.1:0-910 GCF_001635675.1 Oleiphilus sp. HI0061
TCTAACACCGATGTTCAATCGCTACGCTTCTGAAACAGGTGTTTCGGTCAGCTACACCATTAACAGCAGTGAAGCACTCATCCGAAAGCTCGAAGCTGAAGGAGAGGAAAGCCCGGCGGATATCTTCCTAACGACAGGCGCACTCAATCTGTCACTGGCCTCTCAAAAAGGCGTGCTTGCCAGTATCTCTTCTCGTATCCTGAAAAAAACACTGCCTGAACACCTTCGTTCAAAAGATGATGACTGGTTTGCAATAGCGAAACGCGCCCAGGCGATTGCTTATCACCCTGAAAAGCTTAGCGAATCTGAACTGCAGACTTATGCCAACACCTACGCCGCTCTCGCCGATAGTAAATGGAAAGGCAAGCTGTGTTTACGCTCATCAAGAACTGAGTATTCCCAATCACTGCTAGCAGACCTAAGCCACCGTTATGGCGAAGCAAAAATGCAGACGGTAATGAAAGGCTGGATAAGCAATCTCGCCCATTCACCTGTATCTGACGACTTGGAATTATTCACTGCACTGGAAACAGGAGTTTGTGAGCTAACAATTGCCTACTCCTATTACTTGCCTCGTCACCTTTTGACTCACCCGAATTCAAAAATAAAACTCTTCTGGCCTGAACAGAAAGACGGCGGTGTGCATATCGATATCACCGGCGCAGGCGTCGTAGCCGATTCCGACAATAAAGAACTCGCGCAAGATTTTTTAGAATGGATGCTATCTAAACAAGCACAATCCCAATACTCACGACTCAGCATGGAATACCCGGCTCACCGAAGAGTCTACCTGGACCGAGCTGTCGCCAAGCATGGAAAATTTAAAGAGAACAAAACCCATGTTGAAGAGTTTTCGCCTTATCAAAGCACTGCGAATGCTATCGCGAGGAAAGCTAGGTATAAGTAAGCA
>NZ_LWFE01000116.1:0-1195 GCF_001635675.1 Oleiphilus sp. HI0061
GCGGTAGCAAGCAATCGAGCACTGAACCAGCGGATATCAGAACAGGCAGTTTTAGTGATAGCCCGGTATCAGGCCTATATTATGAAACAGAAACACAGTCAGGCATGACGAATGAGCGTGGTGAGTTTTCTTATAGCGATGGCGAACAGGTTAAGTTCTCTATTGGTGGAATCTATCTAGGTACATCAGAAGCACAGGAACTTATCACGCCTTTTGATCTATCCGGTTCCGCCCCGCTAAACAGTGAAAAAAGTATCATTACAAGTCTGCAAAGCACCGACATATCCAGCTTTGACCGCGTCATCAACATAGCGACACTCCTTCAGGCACTCGACCAGGACGGCGAGCCTGAGAACGGCATAGACCTTGGAAACGCTCACACAGAATTAGAGCTTTCAACAATCAATTTCTATGTAAAGGCCTCCCAGTTTACCGAGCAAGTCGATTTTAAAGGCGTTCTATCGCAACTCAATATCGAAAGCCACAGAACCTTCACTCAAGCAGCCCAACATCTTTATGAAAACCTCGATATCAGTATCGAATCAAACCTTAACTCTGCAGTTTTATCGAATGAAGGTAAGTTAGATAAAACCCTCGTTCAGTATTCATACAGCCAAGAGCGGCTTCTAACAAGCCAGGAAACAGACTTCAATAACGATGGAACTGTCGACAAAACCATTCACTACAGCTATGACAGTCAAAACCGTTTAACGCAAACATCTGATAGCGCGTCAAATACAGTTGAAACAATCAGCTATGATGATGACGGTAATATCCTGAGCAAAGAAATAGATAGACCTGAAGACGAACTCGATATATTGCAATCCTACACTTACCAAGACTCTCTACTGTCAAAACTCGAAACTGATTTGGGGAATGATGGCACAATAGATATTTTGGCAGAATATCAATATGACACCGAGGGCAATGTTATTCTGTATACAGTCAGTCGCAATAGCGAACTTGCTTCAAGCGTCTCATATACATACTCCGGAAACAGGCTTAGATCTCAATCTGAGGATAGTGATAATGACGGCGAAGCAAACTCTTCAATCAGCTATAACTATGACTTAAACGGCAATATGCTAAGCCAGCATAACATTCGATCCAACCAGGAAAACACTCAAACTTCTATAAGCCGCTTCAGCTACGACAGTAACAATCGCCCAAACCGCTACGAGCGTGATGATAACCA
>NZ_LWFE01000117.1:0-705 GCF_001635675.1 Oleiphilus sp. HI0061
AATCAACACAGTACGAGCATCTAATAAGCCGCGCTGATATGTTGTCGGGCAACGAAACTCGTGTTGTCCATAAAACAATGTCCCCTGCAACATCGAAGTCTTCAGCAGAAGAGCAAACTGGGTCCGAAGCTACAGAGACTCAGTCAGCGTCAGAACCAGCACTACCTTCTGACAGCCTTGAACCAGAAACTGAGTCAAGCCCGGAAACAAACAATGAAGCTGCTGCTGAAGCAGAGCAAGAAGAGGACATCCAGGATTCCTGGGACGATGATGAAGACGATCTAATCGATGATGAAATCCTCGAGATTTTTATCGAAGAGGCCGGCGAAGTACTAGAAGCAATCGATACTCACTTGCCAACCTATCTGGCTGCTCATGACGACCAGGATTCACTAACCGAGCTTCGTCGAGCCTTCCATACCCTGAAAGGCAGCGGACGAATGGTTAACGCCAACATCATTGGCGAAGCCGCTTGGGCAATCGAAAATCTTCTGAACCGCATTATTGATGGTTCGGTAATGATGAATGAAAGCATTGCCGAGCTTATCCAATTAGTCGTCGATAATATTCCCAAACTAATTGAGTGCTTTGAAAAAAGACAACGCCCAGACTTTGATCTAAAGCGCGTTGAGAATCACGCTGCAGCCTTGGTTGCCGGTGATTTTGTTAAGCCTCTAGGTAGCTTACAACGATCCTCGCAAGAAA
>NZ_LWFE01000118.1:0-937 GCF_001635675.1 Oleiphilus sp. HI0061
CTTGGTGGTTGTCTGCCTATTCTTGTTCAGATGCCTGTATTTATCGCTTTATACTGGGTTTTGATGGAGAGTGTTCAATTACGCCATGCTCCATTTATGTTCTGGATTCACGATCTATCGGTAATGGATCCTTACTTCATTCTGCCGATTCTGATGGGTGCAAGTATGGCTATCCAAATGCAGCTAAATCCATCTCCGCCTGATCCAATGCAAGCTAAGATCATGAAGATTATGCCTGTTGTAATGACTGTTTTCTTCTTATGGTTCCCTTCAGGGCTAGTTCTTTACTGGTTAGTAAACAATATTCTGTCGATTGCACAGCAGTGGGTAATTACCAGACAAATCGAAAAAGCTAACGCTTAATCTACCCTGTTCTTGATATGAGTGAATATTATCAAGACACTATTGCAGCTCTTGCTACGGCGGCAGGTCGTGGCGGAGTTGGAATTGTCAGGGTATCAGGCCCAAAAGCCTTAGATATCGCTAAACTGATGGTTCATTTTGAGCCTAAGAATCGATATGCACATTATTGCGATTTCTATGATCCAGATGGTTTACGTTTAGATCAGGGAATTGCCCTGTACTTTAAAGGTCCCCACTCCTTTACCGGTGAAGACGTCGTTGAGTTCCAAGCTCATGGTGGCCCGGTCATTCTGGATCTTTTGTTAAAAGCCATCGTTTCGAATGGTGCTCGCTTAGCAGAAGCGGGAGAATTTTCTCAACGCGCCTTTTTTAATGACAAGCTGGATCTGGTTCAGGCTGAAGCTATTTCTGACTTGATAAACAGTACTTCCGAGCAGGCTGCTCGTTCTGCTTTGCGTTCCCTACAAGGGGACTTTTCTCAGCAAGTTGATGCCATTGTATCCGGCTTGATTAAACTCCGAATGTACGTGGAAGCAGCAATTGATTTCCCTGAAGAAGAAGTTGATTTTCTTTC
>NZ_LWFE01000119.1:0-1156 GCF_001635675.1 Oleiphilus sp. HI0061
ACACTAGAAAGGTAGTTATGAGTTTACCAACAATAATAGATATTGAAGCTTCAGGCTTAGGAAAGGGCTCTTATCCAATCGAAGTAGGTTTTATTTCAGGTAAGGGAGAAACGGGCTGTACCCTGATAAAACCATTAGCTCATTGGACGAAATAGAACCGGGACGCCGAAGCGCTTCATGGAATATCCCAAGAGCTATTAAAAGAAAAAGGGCGAGATATTGTTAGCGTTGCCCAGTGGCTTAACCACAACCTTGCAGGTCAGACCATATATTCAGATGGCTGGGCTAATGACATGTGCTGGCTGGGTCAGTTATTTGATAAAGCTGAATGTATACAAGCCTTTCGAATTGAATCTTTACTCTCATTGCTTAGCCAGGAAGAACGAGAACAATGGACACCCGTCCACGACAAAGTTATTGAATTAGCAGGTCTGGCGCGTCATCGGGCCAGTGCAGATGCAAAAATGATTCAGGATAATTATGCAGAATTAAAAGGCTTGCCCAGAAATTAACGAACTCGTGATATTTAATCGATTATAACAATGGATCCGGAAATAGGAGTTCAATCTTGCTTTGGATCTATGTTAATCTCAAATGCTACCGTGTAATGCTGTCACGGGAGAATACAACTATATAAAGGGGTTAGGATAATGAAACTTAATAAATTGACCGCTGGTATTGCGATCGTGGCAGTAGGGTTAACTGCACAACAAAGTTATGCAAGTTCAACACTTGATGCAGTAAAAAAGAAAGGTATGGTAAGTTGTGGCGTGAGTGTCGGTTTAGCGGGCTTTTCACAAAAAGACGAGAAAGGGCAGTGGAGCGGACTGGATGTAGATGTTTGTCGTTCGGTTGCTGCAGCGGTTTTAGGCGATGCAGATAAAGTAACTTATCGCCCACTCACTGCAAAAGAACGCTTTGAAGCACTAAAAAGTGGCGAGGTAGATATTTTGTCTCGTAATACTACTTGGACTCATACACGTGACACATCACTAGGTTTGAACTTTGCTGGTGTAAACTACTACGATGGCCAAGGCTTTATGGTATCCAAAAAGCTAGGTGTTAAAAGTGCATTAGAGCTCGATGGAGCATCTGCCTGTATTCAGGCAGGTACCACCACTGAATTGAACATGGCTGACTACTTCCGTGCAAATGG
>NZ_LWFE01000120.1:0-748 GCF_001635675.1 Oleiphilus sp. HI0061
CCTTGCTAAAGCTTATGATCAATTGGGATACCAATCGGAATCAGCGCCTTGGCGAGATAATTATCTTACGGGGGCTTATGAGCTGAGACATGGTGGCNCGGATAAAGGCGTTGATGTGGCAATGATGGAGGGGGTTCTGAGAGAGGCACCTCTTGAGAACTTCTTTATATCAATGGCTGCCCGTTTAATTGGCCCGGAAGCTTTTGATAGCCATCATAAGATCAATATCACCTTCACTGACAGGCAGGTAAATTTCTATTTGTGGATTGAAAATGCCGTTCTGCATTTTGAACAAATTGAACCTGTCAGTGATGCGGATGCCACACTTAAGGTGACTCATGAGTTATTTCTCAAAATGGCCACTGATCAGGCTGGGATCAAAGAAACCCTGTTCTCGGATGATTTGACGGTGGAGGGTAGTAAGCTGGATTTAGTGAGTTTCTTCAGGTTGTTTGAGAAGCCGAGAGGTGTCTTTAATATCATTGAGCCTTAAGGAACTTACTTCTAGGTTCCCTAGAATAAGGCCATTTGATTATCTATTAGGCGATCAAAGTCCATCCCGATAAAGGGCAGAATGCCTTCCGCGATGGGCTTTAGCTGTTTCTCAATGTAGTGTTGGTAATCAATGTCTGATTCAAGATAGTCCAAAGGCTCAGGCACGTTCAGGGTGATGATATAGTTGATCCAGCCTTTGTGTTGATACTGTAGTGGCTTGCCAAGCGCTTTGTTCTTTTCGTCGGCTATTTTG
>NZ_LWFE01000121.1:0-1011 GCF_001635675.1 Oleiphilus sp. HI0061
TAGGGGGCGTTTTGTTTTAGTATCCACTACATGTTGTTTTGTATGCGGGAAGTATAACACTATATTGTTGTGTGTGAAGTTTCTTTTCCGATTTTTTTATTGTGTAAATATCAAGGTGGTCGAGACTGGTTTGTCAATACTTTGGGGCGATAAAATATGAGGAAAAGGAAGGTGCTTGTATTTATGGGCTTTGCAGAATTAGTGCTTACTTATCTTTTTATGTTAGCACTAGATATAGTGTTTTGTTATAGGCATCTCAGTCCTAGATCTGTAAGCGGAATGTGTAGGTTTTGCTAATACTAGAGGCGAACTAAATGAAGGCGCTAAGATATAGCGCCTTAAATTCGGTTTGCTTTTTAATCGCCTTTTTGTTCAGACTGACATGCCTGTACGGCCGTTAGTGCAATGGTAAAGACGATATCTTCTATTAATGCGCCACGAGATAAGTCGTTAACAGGTTTGCGCAAACCTTGTAGCATTGGGCCGATACTGATTACATTGGCGCTACGTTGTACAGCTTTGTAGGTGGTGTTACCAGTATTTAGATCTGGGAAGATAAAAACGGTTGCTTGACCGGCCACCGGGCTGTTCGGTGCCTTTTTCTTGGCGACACTTTCAATCGCCGCCGCATCGTATTGGAGGGGGCCGTCAATTACGAGGTCTGGCCTTAAGTTCTTAGCGATCTCAGTAGCTTCACGAACTTTGTCGACGTCTGCGCCGGTGCCGCTTACACCTGTGCTATAGGAAATCATGGCGACTTTGGGGTCAATGCCAAATGCTTTGGCTGAGTCGGCACTTTGTATCGCAATATCGGCCAGCTGTTCGGCATTCGGGTCTGGGTTGATGGCGCAGTCACCATATACAAGTACTTGGTCGGGGAGGCACATGAAGAAAACTGAAGACACTACCTTGGCGCAATCGTTTGTTTTAATCAACTGAAGCGCGGGGCGCACAGTGTTGGCTGTTGTGTGAACAGCTCCTGATACAAGCCCGTCAACTTCATCTAGCGCC
>NZ_LWFE01000122.1:0-919 GCF_001635675.1 Oleiphilus sp. HI0061
TTTTCCTATTTGTGAATACCCTTTTGCCGAAGTTGCAAAAGAGCTGGACATAAAAGAATCAGAGTTGATCGACCGAGTTGAGAAGATGCGTGCCGATAAAACGCTAACGCGCTTTGGCCCAATGTACCATGCAGAGCAGTTGGGTGGTGCACTGTCACTTGCCGGTATGGCGATACCGGAAGAGCGCTTTGATGAAGTAGCTGAAATCGTCAATGGCTTTCCCGAGATTGCTCACAACTACAAACGGACTCACGAATTGAATATGTGGTTTGTGNTTGCAACTGAGGAACAGGAAGGTAAAGGGCGAGTGATCGAAGAAATTGAACGTCAGACAGGATTTAAGGTCTACGACATGCCGAAGAAGGAGGAGTTCTATGTTGGATTCTATCTCGACCTCGAATGATTTTTATCGCCCTCAAGCGGAGGACTTACCTATGGAGGAGGAAGAAAACTACTCACTATCGAGTATAGATCGCGAGTTGATCGTCTTGACTCAGGAGGGTTTGCCTCTTGCCCCACGACCTTATCATGTGCTGGGTTTGATGTTGAATATATCTGCCGATGAGGTGATGGCGCGTCTGCAACGTATGTTAGATAAAGGGATTATTCGAAGAATCGCTGCAGTACCCAATCACTACAAACTGGGCTTTAAAGTAAACGGTATGACTGTGTGGGATGTGTCCGACGAAAAGGTGAGTGAATTAGGACAAGCTTTGGGCGATTTATCCTTTGTTAGTCACTGTTATCACAGGCCCCGCCACTTACCGCTATGGAGGTATAACCTCTTTGCCATGGTTCATGGTAAAACTAAACAAGAAGTTGCGAAATATATAGAGCAGATCAATCAGCTATTGGGTGATGACTTACGAGCGAGCGATGTGCTCTACAGTACCAAAATATTAAAAAAGACCGGTCTACG
>NZ_LWFE01000123.1:0-1523 GCF_001635675.1 Oleiphilus sp. HI0061
TATACCAGGCCGACAGCTTCGCTGAGGAAGGCGATATGACGATGTATCAGATGCAGATCAAGCAAGCTCTGGACTTGCTGAAAAAGACCAGCATAGATAATGATACGAAAAACACCCGCATACGAGAGCTAAGCGAACTCCTGACCGAAGCAAAACGAACAAACCGTGTCGTAGGCGAAGGTAACTTGATCAAACCTCAAGCCAAGAAGGCAAAAAAGAAAAAACCGATCAGCGACTCAGCAGAAACGGAAACCAATCAAAACGAATGTACCGACACTTCAACTGAGCAAAAATAGAAGTAGTGAGTCGACTTAAGTAAATCTACCCCCTCTTAAAACAAAAAAACCGCAGCCAAAACTGCGGTTTTTTCTTATCTTATTAAGACACACTCCCGAAGAATACTTCCTATTGCCTAAGCAATCTTCCTGGGAGCGTGCTTATCAAAGATGGTCTTACAGACGTTCCCAAATTGTTGAGATGCCCTGACCAAGACCTACACACATGGTAGAAACACCATATTTGCCGCCCTTATCTTCAAGAACATTCAACAAAGTCGTTGAGATACGTGCACCTGAACAACCTAGTGGGTGACCCAAAGCGATCGCACCACCATTCAGGTTAACTTTAGTCTCTGCAACATCTAGCAACTTAAGATCTTTCATTACTGGCAAAGACTGACCTGCGAAAGCTTCGTTAAGCTCCCAGAAATCGATATCTTCAATGGTAAGACCAGCACGCTTAAGTGCTTTCTTAGTTGCTGGAACTGGGCCGTAACCCATGATAGCTGGATCACAACCTGCAACAGCCATTGAAACGATACGAGCACGTGGCTTAAGGCCAAGCTCTTCTGCTTTCTCAGCTGACATCAACAACATTGCTGCTGCGCCATCTGTAAGCTGTGAAGACGTACCCGCAGTTACTGTACCGCCTTTAGGGTTGAAAGCTGGCTTCAACTTGCCTAGAGACTCTGCAGTCGTTTCTGGACGGATTGTTTCATCGTCCTCAATAAGAACTTTAAAACCGTTCTCATCATGACCTTCAACTGGAACGATTTCGTTCTTAAAACGACCTTCCAATGTAGCTTCGTGAGCTAGACGGTGTGAACGCGCGCCAAACTCATCTTGCATTTCACGTGAAATACCGTGCATTTTAGCTAACATTTCAGCCGTTAGACCCATCATGTTAGATGCTTTTGCAGAGTACTTACTTGCTGCTGGGTTGTGGTCGAAACCTTTAGTCATGGATACGTGACCCATGTGCTCAACACCACCCACAACAAACACGTCACCGTTACCGGTTTGGATTGCTTGTGCAGCTGTGTGAATTGCACTCATCGCAGAACCACACAAACGGTTAACCGTTTGAGCGCCAGCAGCGTGAGGAACTTTAGTTAACAATGAAATTTGACGAGCAACGTTAAAGCCCTGCTCCATTGTTTGGTTAACACAACCCCAGATTACGTCTTCAACGTCATTAGGGTTCAATTTTTCGTTACGATCAAAAATAGCATCAATCAGCGTAGC
>NZ_LWFE01000124.1:0-1147 GCF_001635675.1 Oleiphilus sp. HI0061
AAGTACCGGATCCGAAGCAGGTGGACATAAGTTCTTATCAGATACAGCGCCAAGATAATTAACAATCGCAGCACTTTCAGTTAATACCAAGGGGCCACCAGAAACAGAACCGTCAGCAAGCGTCGGCACCTTACCTTGAACATTCATGGAACGATAATCTTCACTGTTCGTGCCTTTCTCGCCCGCGCTGCCAAATTCTACCGAGATATATTCGTAATCAAGACCAGCCTCTTCAGCCGCCCAAACACAACGAAAAGAACGTGATGTACCCTTGCCATATAACTTCATCAGTTAACCCTCTATTTTAGTTTCAATGGGGTCAGACTCGATTGATTTTCAATCGAGTCTGACCCCATTGAAACTCTTTGCTCGAAACTTTGCAGGAGACTCGCCCGTCCATCGTTTAAAGGCCCGGCTAAAAGCACTCAATTCAGAAAACCCTAACAAAAATGCAACTTCACTAATAGAAACCTTGTTTTCCTTCAAATAACGCTCAGCTTCTCGCTGCCGAACTTCCTCAACCAAAGACTGAAAGGATACCTGCTCTTTTTTCAGTTTTCGATAAAGCGTATGACGGCTCATATTGAGAGCCTTTGCAGCACGCTCAACGTCCAGTTCTGCATCTTCGGCCAAGTGACGCCGAATAAAACGCCTGACTTTATCTTTGATATCAGAGCTTGAAGCAACCTTGCGAAGCAGCTTTTCAGCATAAGAGGTTAAAACACTAAGCAAATAAGGGTTGCCATGCTTCACTTTCAAATCAAGCGCCGATTTCTTAAACACAATACCAGTCTGCTCTTGAGAGAACTTAAGCTCGCCCTTACAGACTTCCTGATACTTAGCTATATATTCAGGCTGGGCATGCTGAAAGTTAAAGCACTGAACCTTGATTCTCCGACCTGTTAAATAATCACATCGTGCCAGGGCCGTTACCACCATACGCTCCATTTCGGAAATGCAATAACAGTCAGGTGACAAGCTTTTAAATTCTAGGGTTGCCCACTCATCGCCTTCTTTAAGGGTTAGACAAGCGGCCTCATTCACAATACTGAAAAAGCGCGCATACACCTGGAGCACATCACGAAGCGTCTCACACTGAAAGGATGCCTGAGCGACAACACTGAAGCGAGCCGGGTCAATTTCTTCA
>NZ_LWFE01000125.1:0-1299 GCF_001635675.1 Oleiphilus sp. HI0061
CCATCAACAACATTAATCTTATCCATATATGGATGTGTAATTTTCGCTATTTGAAGAGTAAGCCCACCGCTTGTTGGTAGATTGCTAGATCCATCTACCCCGATGTATAAGGGCTGGAACGTGTGACCTAAAGCCAACTCCATTTGGAAGTTGGACATTTTAATGCTAGATGAGCAACCTTGATTAATTTGCTCACAAGTACTTACCTCAATGGAGGGAGAATAAAAGTTAAGACGAAACTCTGCTGCCATACGCTCTTCCCCGTCATCGCCCCACAAGCGCAAGTAAGACCCGTCAAACACGGCACTTTCAACATTGATGTTTAAATTGCTTGCAAGAGCACCATCATTAATTTCAAGTTCTAAGCCAAGATCTGGCCTCTCCCCATTTACCCATTCAGCAGATGAAGGTCTACTAGAACACTCCCCACCTGCAGCACCAGTCAAACAGTCATAACCTTGAGCAGTATCTAAAACCTTCCTAGGTGCCGCAAATTCAAGTACCGCCTCTCCGGGTAAGCCAATATCAGGGTCATCACCATTTAATAAATCAATTTCGTATGGGTTAGTTAGCCTACCTAGATTTACACCCTCTAGAGTCTCCCCATAATTACTACCTGCACGCGCGATATACATTTGATTAACGTTGATTACAACGTCTTCTCCAGCACTGTTAGTTACACCACTAATCCTGAATACCTTGCCTTCGCTTGGATTATGGCCGTGACTGAAAATAAAGTCATCCATCACTAAACCGATGCCTTGGCCATCGACCTCAGATAAATCACTGTCAGATAGCGACTGCATTTCTGCATATATCTTCGTACTACTAGCCATCATTAGCGATAGAAATAACAAAGCAATTTTGTTGTTTGTAGATGCATTCATAGTTGAAATCAGCGTCCTGATTTATTAGAAGTTAGGGAAGTATACCCAATAATTAATTAAATCATGTCTTGCGAGTCAAAACTTTACAGTCGTTCACAAATCAAACAACAAGATAAGAACCTGCTCACATAATTAAAACGAAAGTGAGTTACTTACAATACTTTCTTCCAGGCAATAAAAAACCCCAGTAGGATGACCTACTGGGGTTTCTAATAGAAGCCTGACGATGACCTACTCTCACATGGGACCTCCCACACTACCATCGGCGATGCTTCGTTTCACTTCTGAGTTCGGGATGGGATCAGGTGGTTCCAAAGCTCTATGGTCGTCAGGCAAAACTTCGGTTGCTGATACTTGATCAACAACACTTAATTCTGCGTCTTTAACAATAGCAAGTAATAGCTAATTTAAT
>NZ_LWFE01000126.1:0-855 GCF_001635675.1 Oleiphilus sp. HI0061
ATGTCTGGACAGATATTGAGCCTTCGGTATGTGCCATCGAACAGGTTCATGTATCAGAAAAAGGCTGCTTTGGAACCACCCGGATGCATGCAGCAGAGTATGGACAGGAAGCCTTAGGTTATGTGGTGCCGAATCAGTGCTTGGGCCAGAGTTTGTTAAGCAAGGTGTATGAGAGATCACTACCTTTTTATAGTGGTGTGAAGGTTTCTCATATATCTCAAGGCAAAGACTTCCATCAAGTGCACTTAAGCTCAATTGAGCAGCCTGAACAGCAGAAAGTGCTAAACACTCGCTTGATGGTGATTGCAGATGGTACGGAGTCGAGCACTGCGAAGCTATTAGGCATTGCTTATCAAGTGGAAAAATATTCTCAGCATGCCTTGGTGGCTAACGTCAGTACTGCATTGCCAAATGAAGGTGTTGCGTTTGAGCGCTTCACTAAGAAAGGCCCATTGGCAATGTTGCCCTTGAGGGAGTCTGATTGTGCACTGGTCTGGACACATGACGAAAAAGAGATACAGGCACATTTGGATATGAGCGATGCTGAATTTTGTAAAGCTTTGGAAGAGAGTTTCAGTGAGCGGCTAGGTCCGATTGAACGCTGTGGTGAACGGGTAAGTTATCCGTTGAAATTAGTCAGAGCTGAAGAGCAATGTCGGGCCGGTGTGTTGCTCTTAGGTAATGCCGCGCATAGTTTACATCCTGTCGCAGGGCAAGGGTTTAATTTGGCCATTCGTGGTGTGGCGGCCTTCTTGGCTTATATTGATGAGTCAGTAAAGCAGGGTTTGGATTATCGTTCCCTGGCGCCATTGAATAAGTTTTGTCAGTCGAGAATGGATGATCAGAATAAAACGA
>NZ_LWFE01000127.1:0-1746 GCF_001635675.1 Oleiphilus sp. HI0061
GCAGAAAACTTTCCTTTCTGTACTATCGAACCTAACGCTGGTGTTGTTGGCATGCCAGACCCTCGCCTAGACAAGCTTGCAGCCATTGTCAGCCCAGCGAAGGTTATCCAAACTACAATGGAGTTTGTTGATATTGCCGGTCTAGTAGAAGGCGCATCTAAAGGCGAAGGCCTCGGTAACCAGTTCCTGGCTAATATTAGAGAAACAGACGCTATCGCTCACGTTGTACGCTGCTTCGAAGATGAAAACGTTGTTCACGTTTCTGCCAAGGTGAACCCTCAAGCCGACGTTGATGTAATTAATACCGAGCTTGCTTTATCTGACCTTGATACCGTAGAAAAGGCTATCAAGCGTTTCACCAGAACAGCCAAGAGCGGTGATAAAGATGCGAAGAATGCTCTGAGCCTACTTGAGGATAAACTACTCCCTCACTTGAACGAAGCAAAAGCGGTTCGCGGCCTTGGTTTGAATGATGATGAACTAGCAATTATCAAAGAGCTTTGCCTGCTTACAATCAAGCCTACAATGTATATTGCCAACGTTGATGAAGACGGTTTTGAAGACAACCCTCACCTAGATAAAGTTCGTGAAATCGCAGCAGAAGAAAACGCTGTAGTCGTCGTGATCTGTAATAAGCTAGAAGCAGAAATTGCTGAGCTGGATGACGAAGAACGCGATGAATTTTTAGCAGACCTTGGCATGGAAGAGCCAGGCCTTGATCGTGTCATTAGAGCTGGCTACGAGCTACTTGGTCTACAAACCTACTTCACTGCAGGTGTAAAAGAAGTTCGCGCCTGGACAATGAAGCAAGGCGACCCTGCCCCTAAAGCCGCTGCAGTGATTCACACAGACTTCGAAAAAGGCTTCATTCGGGCCGAAGTAATTGCCTATGATGACTTTATCGACAATAACGGTGAAGCCGGCGCCAAAGACGCAGGTAAATGGCGTCTGGAAGGCAAAGAATACATCGTACAAGATGGCGATGTAATCCATTTCCGCTTCAACGTTTAAGCAATAGCATATAAGCGTATTTTTTATAAATTTTTGGCTTGACAAGTTCCAGTAAAAACAAGAGAATACGCGCCTCTTTTGGCTACATAGCTCAGTTGGTTAGAGCACATCACTCATAATGATGGGGTCCCAGGTTCGAATCCCGGTGTAGCCACCACTTTTTCTCTTTTATATCAATAAGATATGAAATATCCAGAGCGTCAGCTCAATCCCTCATCAGAATTTAGTACACAGTTTAGTACACACTAAGTTTTGATGAGATTATGGATCTTACAGCCCATTACAACTAGCATTCAGCGCGATAACTCAAAAGTCTTAGAATCACACTAGAATCTCTTATTCTTAGCTTAATACACAGAATATTCTCTCAAGCGACTCTCTCAACAGCTATTTCACTTTTTTACACGCTTAAACGCACTCTATGTTTCATTGTGTCACTGTATTTAGCAATTCGTACAATCTGCGCTTATTCCTTTGCCTATTTATAAAATACCAACTAAGTTATTAATGTTATATAGATCCGGCCACTGGAATCCTAGCGCAAATCATGTGATTAGCTAACGGACGCAACAATTAAATGGAAGTACTGAAAGTGAAGAATAAAGTATCAGCAAGCCTATTTACTTCGATCTTTCTAATTAGCGGATGTTCGAGTTCAGGAGATTCCGACGCCATATCCGATCAAAGTTTAACGGTTGGTAGCGAGTTATCCTCCACTTGTGAGATGTCTTCAAC
>NZ_LWFE01000128.1:0-1053 GCF_001635675.1 Oleiphilus sp. HI0061
ATTATGAGGAAGAGCTGGAGTTCTTTAGTATTAAAGTACCTGATGGTCCGTTGACATCTAAGCTTCAGAAAATAGAAGTGGGGGACCAGATACTGTTGAGTAAAAAACCGACTGGCACCTTGATTGTTGATAACTTACTGCCTGGCAGAAACCTATATTTGATTAGTACCGGTACTGGCTTGGCGCCTTTTATGAGTATCATCAAGGATCCGGAAACCTATGAATTATATGATAAAGTAATTCTAACGCACGGTACGAGATTTGTTTCAGAGCTGGCCTATCAAGAGCAAATCAAAAAGGAGCTTCCGGAAAATGAGTTTTTTGGTGAGTTTATCAAAGACAAGCTTATTTATTACCCAACCGTGACACGTGATGAGTTTGAAACTCAAGGTCGAATTACCGATGCGCTGGAGAGTGGCAAGCTTGTTAAAGACTTAGGGCTACCAGAGTTAAACCTTGATGATGATCGTTTTATGATTTGTGGTAGCCCAAGTATGCTTAAAGATACTTGTCGTATACTTGATGATATGGGCTTTGTTGAAGCGCGTCAGGGGAATGCCGGGCATTACGTAATCGAAAGAGCTTTTGTCGAGAGTTAGCCCTAAATAATACTCACTAATTGACTTCGTCTTCAGGCGGCTACGTGATGGGAGGGCAGTGATATTCATCTACTGTCAGCCCTTCTTCAACACTAAATAAATGAACGTCAAACCCCCACAAACGATGTATGTGCTTGAGTACTTCGTCTGTACTTTTACCCAAGGGGACTCGGCTGTTTGGTGTGTGCCTAAGGGTCAGTGATCGATCTCCTCTTAAATCAACATTCCACACCTGAATATCTGGTTCGCGCATACTCAGGTTATATTGCTGAGAGAGCTTTTCTCTAACATATCGATAACCTTGCTCATCATGTATTCCAGTTACTTCATAATGACTCTGCTGGTCATCATCACGAATTGCGAAGAGTTTTAAGTCCCGAATTACCTTAGGTGAAAGGAACTGTAGGATAAAGCTTTCATCTTTAAAGTTTCGCATGGCAAAATCGAGTGTTTC
>NZ_LWFE01000129.1:0-940 GCF_001635675.1 Oleiphilus sp. HI0061
TGCTACCAAGAATGCTTCAGCTGCTAGCTGGCCATCAAAGAACCATTCTGTGTCATCAGAACAAGGTGCAGACCCCCAACATACGAGTAGTGCGCCATTTTCATCATCTACCCCAAAGGCGTGAATATATTCTGTTTCTGTGCCTCCATTGAGTGATAAAACCAAGTCCCCGGCTTCTATACTCCAGTCACCTGAATAGTGTGATTCTCCGCGCGACAAGGCATTGTCATCTAGCTCAGCACTAAACGAGCCATCAGAATTAAAGGTCATGGACTCCATAATGTAGTAAGGGTCGCCACCATCATCTGGCGCATCGTCGAAATAAACATTAAAGCGAGTTTGGTCAGAAAGTTCTTCTACCGTAAACATATGACCAGAGGTGTCTCCCCCATCACAGGCATCACCTATTCCATTATGGTCGCTATCTTGCTGATCACTGTTTGCATCAGTCGGACAGTTATCAATATCATCCGGTATACCGTCTGAGTCACTGTCAGTCGCATCTTCACTCACTGCATACAGCATGCTAGCAATGTAGTCATTAGCTTCACCATCATGGAAGAACTTGGTAGAAATATGAGGAAAGCCGTCAGCCAAGATGCCTAGCTTACGAGAGAATACTCCTGAAGCACTTGTCGCCGTAAAGCGAACAAAGCCAGAATCTATCGACCAGGTAGTCGTGTATTCAGTTCCAGTGTGATGGTCTTCGAAGCTGCCGGTTCCACCGCTATCAAAAGCAACCGTATCTTGCTCGCTGTACCAAACGGTATCGTTCACTTCTTCTGTCGTTAGCAGCTTATCCAGGCCGCCACAGTCCTCGACAGCTTGGTCGTAGTCCGCTTCAACCGCGCCACTTTCGACATCCCCTGTGGTACAGGCTTCTGGGCCGCTAGTTCCCATATCACGCATCCACTGTGCAGGGCCGTCATATTCAATACTG
>NZ_LWFE01000130.1:0-909 GCF_001635675.1 Oleiphilus sp. HI0061
ATTCGCCCCATATTGAAGATTAATCCAGTACACCTAGGCTTGTTGCTGTGATAATCTTTGGAGCAAACCTACCTGAAGGACCTTAATTATGAAGAATTTCTCCTTACGTTTTAGCAAAGTAATTTCCTTAGTTTCACTTTTTGTACTCCTTAGCGCCTGCGCAACGGAAAGTAAGCGAGCTATTCAACCAGATCGAGTTGCCAGCTATCAAACAAACTATAGTGGTAAGAAAACAGCCATGGTAGTAGGCAATTTTAATAACCGTTCAAACTATATGCAGGGTCTATTTTCTTCTGGTGGCGATCGCCTAGGTTCGCAAGGCAAGACCATCTTAAAGACCCACCTTCAACAAACGAACAGATTCAACCTTGTTGACCGTGACGCGATGAAAGAGCTTGAGCAAGAAGCTGCCTATCGCGGTCAAAAGCAAAACATTACGGGCGCAAGATATGTCGTTTCAGGCGCAGTCTCGGAGTTTGGCCGTAAAGAAGTTGGTGACAAGCAACTATTTGGTATCTTGGGGCGCGGAAAGGAGCAAATTGCTTATGCCAAAGTTTCCATCAATATCATTGACGTAACAACCAGCCAAATAATCTATTCAACACAAGGTGCCGGAGAGTATGCACTGAGCAATCGCGAAGTCATCGGTTTCGGTGGCACAGCGGGTTATGATGCAACGCTTAATGGCAAAGTTCTTAACTTCGCGATTACCGAAGCCATTAATAATTTAGTTAGAGATCTAGAGTCCGGCGTTTGGTCTGTTGAAAAATAGCAACTAACTATCGACATAAGGAAGTTCGATGAAATACATTAATATCAAGTTGATCGCTGCAATGGCGGTCATTCTTTTGGCTCAAGCATGTTCAACTCATAGTAATTTGTACTATTGGGGTGATTACCAAGAAATCG
>NZ_LWFE01000131.1:0-695 GCF_001635675.1 Oleiphilus sp. HI0061
GCGCATCCAGCTGATGAACGAGGTGTTCATTTAAGACCAAGCGTTTGTAGTGGTAATAAAAGCCCATCTGGATAGCCAAAGGGTTACATTCTTTTTCAAGGTAGTCACCTATCACTCCATTGAGGATGGAGCGCCCTAGACGCCCCCAATGTTTATGGGTCTCTTGACCTTCAACAGTATGACTCATACATGATCTCCGTAAGTGAAGATCTTCAGATTAGCATGTTTTCTGGAATATGAGACATGATCCAACTCAATCAATGAAGGCTATTCAAATGTCATCCCTCTTAAACACGAACTTAGCCAAGTAAGTACCGCTGTGACGAAGCCCTATAAATTCAGTGCGATAAGATCACAGAATCACCACGTACTTCTACTTATTAAGAAGTCTTGTCACAAAAACAAAGTGTCAAGACCGATTTGTTGCTTAAAATTCCCTATGATGCTCACTTATAAACGCACTAGATAAAAGACAAACGCTTTAACAGCATTGATAGATAAGTTTCGGAATAAAACGTGTATAGCAGTTCTATAAAAAAAGCGCCCCTTGACAGCTCAGTGCTCACCTTAAAGCTCTACGACAGTGCATCTAAAGGCCCCGAAGGCTTGGCACAAGAACTTTGCGACATCTTCGGCAGCGCTTCAATTGACCTTAGTGAACGCCTAATCCCTTGGCAAAGCTCGTTATTGAGCGA
>NZ_LWFE01000132.1:0-968 GCF_001635675.1 Oleiphilus sp. HI0061
TATCCCTGCACGACCATTAATAATCGCAGCGGTTGGAAAATCTGGACCTGGAATAATTTCCATCAACTCTTCACAGGTAATATCACTATTTTCCATCAGAGCAAGGCAAGCACCAACAACTTCAGTTAAGTTGTGTGGTGGAATATTAGTCGCCATACCAACAGCGATACCTGACGAGCCATTCACCAACAGGTTAGGAACTCTAGTCGGCATAACTTCGGGTATCTGCTCGGTACCGTCATAGTTAGGAACAAAATCGACTGTTTCTTTGTCCAAGTCAGCAAGCAACGAATGAGCAAGCTTCTGCATACGAATTTCGGTATATCGCATCGCAGCTGGGTTATCACCATCTATGGAACCAAAGTTACCCTGTCCATCTACAAGCATGTAACGCAAAGAGAAAGGCTGAGCCATTCGTACAATCGTATCGTATACGGCGGAGTCACCATGAGGGTGATATTTACCGATTACGTCACCGACGACACGTGCTGACTTCTTGTACGCCTTGTTCCAGTCATTCCCCAGTTCGCTCATCGCAAACAAGACTCGACGATGCACAGGCTTGAGACCGTCACGCGCATCAGGCAAGGCACGACCAACGATAACACTCATCGCATAATCGAGATACGACTGCTTCAATTCGTCTTCAATATTAACTGGAAGGATTTCTTTCGCTTGATCACCCATATGGACAGCGTTCCTGTTTATTCTGATTATTAAAATAAAGGTCGCGATTCTAACATATTTGAATGTCAAAAGTGACCATATTTAAACTTTTTGAAGACTAAAAACTGGAGACTATGCGAGGAACTACTAAGCTGATAGATAAACCNACGGCTTCTATATAGCGCCCTTTTATTATGTACAGACTAGCGTACCCTCAACTATGAAAAAATTCTTACTTGTTGAAGACAGCTCGATTGTTGTAAAAATCATCAAACACATCAACAAAAGCAATGCTGGCTTCC
>NZ_LWFE01000133.1:0-1139 GCF_001635675.1 Oleiphilus sp. HI0061
CAAATATGTGACAAGATTTCTCATATATCTACGACAACAGAGCAACAAAGCTACGCAACCAACGAAGTTGCTTTCAATGTTGAAACACTGCTATCACAAGCAGATGAGAATACAGCAATCGCTGACGAAACGGTTAATATCGCCAAATACCTGGCAAATAAATCAAGCCAATCAAAAGAACCAATGGAGAACAGTTTATGATCATTACCCTCTCCTTAGTCCTCATAGTCATTGCAAGTGTGCTGGTTTGGTTTAGTACCAATCGAAAAAAACATGCCGAAAAACTGGAACTTAAAAACTGTTTGGCGCAGCTCAATTCACTCAAAAGCTTATTGATTCAAATTCAAAAACATCGCGGCTTAACCACAGGCTATCTTCACGGTGAGAAAACATTACAAGCAGATATAAAAACCGTGAGAGCAGACGTTAACAAACTATGGGCATCATTAGTTAGCAATCACCCATCACTGACAAAAGACAAGTTATTTGAAGGTATATCAAGTCATTGGCAGCGACTTGAAACACGTGCCCTAACAATTGAAGCAAACAACAATATCGACCAACATAACCGACTCATCACAAATCTGCTCTATTTGATTGAAAACCAAACTGAAAAGAATAGTCTGCTCGTAGCATTATCTCGTGAAGCAGGCTTAGATGTAATATGGAAGGAGTTACTCGATACGATTGAATCAATAGGCCAAACCCGAGCCATCGGTATGGGTATTGTTTCCGAAGGAAAGAGTTCAGCTCTAGACCGAATAAAATTGAAGTACTTGAATGACCGTGTAAGCACTCAGTTTGAATCGCTAAATAAGGTTTTTCTTGAAAGAAAGCCCGGCGAAAAAAGAGTGATCATTCTAGATGATAAGCACTCGACCTCAGCGATTAAAAACGCTCAAACAAAAATCTCCGAACTACAGAGCTTTATCGAAACCAAGCTGCTCAATTCTTCGGTAGATAGTCGTTCAGGAGCAGATTTCTTTCAACTGGCGAGCGCAGCTATCGCACCTTTGAATGAGCTCTTTGACCTGGCATCCACTAAGTTATCAACGAGCATTGATTGATCAGGGTATTTCTAGCCATTTACTTAGAAAATTAATCGCACGTTCGCCAATTAGCACTCAAACCAACATAGA
>NZ_LWFE01000134.1:0-526 GCF_001635675.1 Oleiphilus sp. HI0061
GCAAAGGTAAAAGGGGAAAGCGCTTATGGAATCGATGTTGAATTGCAGGATCTTAAATACTGCGTTGTAGAGCGGGCTCCGAAATATGGGGGCAAACTTAAGTCTGCGAATATCGAAGTCGCTCTTCAGCAGAAAGGTGTTGTCTCGGTTCTTGAGGTTTCCCGTGGTATAGCTGTCGTCGCAAACTCCTATTGGCAAGCAAGGAAAGCATCAAAAGTACTAGAGGCGCAGTGGGCATTTAGTGAAGAGAGTGTTGAAACTAGTGATGCAATCAGCAACCTATATCTGGATAAGCTTGCAAATGATTCCGGCAAATCTATTCGTCAAGACGGCGATACAGCGGAGCTTCTCGAGGCTGATGGCCATATAGAAGAGTTTGAGTTTACAGCGCCTTTTCTTGCTCACGCCACCATGGAGCCAATGAATGCCGTTGCAAGGGTTAGCAAGGGGAAGGCGGAAGTATGGGCTGGAACTCAAGCCCCTGACGTAGCACAAGTTGCAGTCGCAAAAGCGACCAATATCGATC
>NZ_LWFE01000135.1:0-787 GCF_001635675.1 Oleiphilus sp. HI0061
TTTCAGCCGTAATTAGTAGTAAATCCCATTGTGCCTGGTCTAGCCGCTTTGTTTCTTTTACCTGTGCATCCTTAACTAATCGCTTACAGTCTTTTTTTGCAAGACCTGCCGGATTTCCTAATGCTATTTCGCTCTCCATTAAGTGTGTGTAGAAACCGCTTATAGCAGAAAACATGGCAAGTATAGATTGCTGTGAAGGCCTGTATTTCTTTTTATCAGCATCACTACCTTCGGCTATATATCTAAAAGGCCTCCAGCTTTTATTAAATTCGTACAGACCAGCAGACGGTACAAATTTATCCACATTGGCTAGACCTATCCAAGTTTGCGGTGGCTTAAAGAAGAACTCTGAATAATNAAGTAAGTCATTCTTTCTAAAATCGACAGCAGGCTTTTCTGCCACCAAAAAACTCCACAGCAAAAATTTTTCTATGTCAGANCGGAATCTAATGTAAGTATGCTCAGATTTGTTTCTGCCAAGGAAAATCAAATACTCTCGCGCCCAATCCCAGTGTTCACGGCACCACTTAGGGTTGTCGTTGAAAAACTGATCTAGCTGTGGGTAATCACGCCAGTCAAAGTCTTTAAGCTCGTTGTATGCTGGGAATAAAGGGATTGATCTTGGAGTTGCCATAGGACTTAACGCTTTATGAGTAAAGACTAGATTAACTCATACACTATGTCCAATAATAGATCTTATTGGACACTTTAAAGATTAACTGTACAGCCTGGTCAGAAAAATAACGACGGACTGATTTCGAAACGTCTTGAAAGTTTTTCAATATGC
>NZ_LWFE01000136.1:0-10609 GCF_001635675.1 Oleiphilus sp. HI0061
ACCTGCCAGAAGTACCTCAAGCATATTATCCATACTGGAAGAATCTGAACCAGTACGATTCACCAAAGGAGATAATTCTCCCAGCTCAGGCAGTTCGTCTGTAGCAAACTTGCTTGTTCTCGCTGTAGACCAGTTTCTATTGCCTTCAATCGTATTAATTTCACCGTTGTGAGCAATACATCTAAATGGCTGGGCTAGTGGCCACTTTGGCATAGTATTAGTGGAGAAACGCTGATGAAAAACACAAATGCTTGTCTCAACATCTGGATTACCCAGATCCAAATAAAAATTCGGCAGGTCAACCGGCATCATCAGCCCTTTATAAGACACGACTTTTTCTGACAAACTACAAACGTAGAATTCTTCATCAGACGCCAAAGCCATTTCAGTCTTACGGCGCGCAACAAAAAGCTTAAGAGACAGTTCACGCTCACTAAGCCCGTCAGCCTGAACAAAGACCTGCTCAATCTGTGGCAAGCAATCCAGAGCCATACGACCCAAGCAATCGTTATTAGTCGGAACCAAGCGCCAACCAACAACGGTAAGACCTTGTGCTTCAAGCTCTGCACTCATCGTTGTTTTAGCTTGCTGCGCTTTCGTAGGGTCCTGTGAAAGGAAAACCATTCCTACGCCGTAAATCTCATTCAGATCGGCGCTAAACTGCTCCTTAACCACCTGCCTGAAGAACGTATCAGGTTTCTGAATCAACAACCCACAGCCATCGCCAGTTTTACCATCTGCTGCGATACCACCGCGGTGAGTCATACATGTAAGTGATTCTATCGCCGTCAATAGTAGATCGTGACTTGCCTGCCCTTCCATCTGGGCAATCAAACCAAATCCACAGTTATCTCTAAACTCTTCCGGGCGAAACAAACCTGCTGCCATAACATTCTCTCTACAAAATATCATTTAAAATCATACAGTTAGAACTAACAAAACTAACAAAACCATATGACTATGAAAATTGGGGTTGGACATTTTACACATCGTGCTTATTCAGTACAAACTTAAAGAAGGCGTATAAGCAGAAAAAACTCGTAGAAAAGCATAAACTATCCTTATATTTCAAATAGATAGCTTCAAAAAACTAATTTAGTTATTGCCTCGGATAAGACTTGAGAATTCCAGCATAACTCCTCAACCAAGGCTGTTGAGAAGTAATAATTTTAGGTGCCACCTTGAGCGCAGCATTGGCGGAAGCCTTATCAGGATAAACACCATAAAAAACAACAAACCAGGGTTTACCGCGATGCAGCGTTTCAAGATAGTATATCGGCTGAGCACTTTTACTTACGCGCTTTGCGAAGTCTATCGCTGTTTTCTCGTTATAGCTACCTAAAATTTGAGCTGAATAACCACTTGAGTTTTGGGATGCAACCCATGCTTTCCCCTTAAAGAACGGCTTAAGTATTTCACGGCTGCTCTCTGCGGCAGGAATAATTTTTTCCTGTACATTTTTAGCGATTTTCTCTATCTGCAAAGTATCGCTAACTAGTTGATCCGATTCTGGAACGCTAACTTCTTTATCTGCTAGAGTGCCATCTTGTACCTTGTCGGGCTCAACAAGCTCTTTAACACCAGCGCTCTCTGGAATTGATCGAGACGCCGACATTTCAGGCTTATTGAGCGAACCTTTTTTAATCTCGCCACTACCCTGACGACCTTTATCCAAACTATCTATATTGCTTTCTGAAGCTTTAGCCAAACTCTCTGACAGGGCCTGATCAAGCATTCTTAACCTTGCTTCTCTCTGTTGCTCTACGAGAGACACTTTATTTTCATCAGAGTTATTCTCTTGCTCCGGCTGCTCGTGCGCGACTGCTTCGCTATCTCCTTCAGTAAACAAGCCATATTGATAAGACACGAGTAAAAATGAGAAGCAAAGCAGAACGGCAACACCCCAAAAAACCTGCTTCGGCACTCCTTTACGGCTCTTAACCGGTAGCTTTAATGCCCCCGGTTCTAACACGACACTACTGAACAAACGATTCACCCGACCAGGCAAACCTTTCCCCATATCAATTAAATGTTGCACCTGACTTTCTGACAGCTCTAACAAGCCGGTATAGCCAGCATACTCCAATCTCAACTGGAGATATTCCAGCATATCTGAAGCACCTAAAGGCTTAAGCTGCATTTGATGCAACCACTCGTCATCACCTTCTATGTGACTCAAACGAGCAAGCTGCAGCAAGCTTGGCAAACCCGAAAAAATTGCTACCACTCCGCTTTCTTTAGGCAACTGACTGAAATATGAAAAGTAAAATTGAAGCTCTTTTTTTGATAATAGGTCTGCGTTATCAAAAACCAGAACCTTTCTCACACCATCTTTCTTGAACTCATCTTCCAAATACTGCAATAAACGGGAAAATGATTGACGCGTAGTTTCACCAACTATCGAATCTAAACCAACAAGCTCGCCAAAGTCATGTATAACAGATTTCGACTTTTCCTTATTAGCAAGCTCCTGAGCATCTGTAACGTAGATACTCAGCTCGCCAGCTGAAGATTTTGCAAATTTATTAAGTAGAGTGGTTTTGCCAGCACCTTTTTCGCCAGTAAGCAAGAGAACCATATCGCCAAAGGTCGACATATGGCGCAGTGTTTCTAAATTATGCTGACGCTGCGCCCCCTCAAAAAATACTAGCATTCGCTCATCGAATGGGTTTTCTTTCAAGTTAAAGTGCGAAATGAGCTGCTCACTCAAAACATTATTATTTTTTGTCACACTCATATCAGACTTATCGACTCACCTACAAAATTAATCGAACCAAGTAATTGCTTCTAATTAAGCTTTGCCACCCAAAACATTTGCCAGAGAATCAGCGCCAAAGTCTGCTGTCACAACAGCTTCACCAATCGACTTCAAAAGCACAAGACGGAGCGTTCCATCCATTACCTTTTTGTCCACAGACATTAGTCGTTCATATTCTGAAGCCAACATGCCTTCCGGCCCTTCAATTGGCAAGTTAGCAGCAAGCAATATATTTGAAATTCGAGAAACATCTTCATCACTAATCCAGCCTTCCATTCTCGACAATTCTGCTGCCATAACTGTTCCCGCTGCAACCGCCTCACCATGAAGCCAAGAGCCATAACCTTCATAAGTCTCAATCGCATGGCCAAATGTGTGCCCTAGATTTAATATTGCTCTAAGCCCACCCTCTTTCTCATCTAGTTCAACAACTTCCGCTTTACAAGAACAAGATTCTTTAATCGCGTAGGTTAAAGCATCAGAGTCCAAGGACCTTAAGGCCTCAACATTAGCCTCCAACCAGTCAAAGAACTCTGGCTTACGGATCAAACCATATTTGATCACCTCCGCCAGGCCCGCTGAAACTTCCTTTGAAGCCAGAGTTTGCAAGGTCAAAATATCAATGATAACGGCTTTAGGCTGGTAAAAAGCACCTATCATGTTTTTACCTAAAGGATGGTTGATTGCAGTTTTTCCACCTACAGATGAATCTACTTGCGAAAGAAGCGTCGTGGGCACCTGAATAAAATCTACGCCACGCTGATAAGCTGATGCAGCAAAACCTGCCATATCTCCAATTACACCACCCCCCAGCGCAACGATAGTCGTCTTCCTGGAATGAGCCTTCTCTAGTAGCGCATCAAAAATCAGGTTTAAGGTTTGCCAATTCTTATATTGCTCTCCGTCAGGCAAGACCACGCTATCAACCTCATAGCCAGACAATGCCTGTCTAACTTGCTGCTCATACAAAGGCCCGACTGTCTCATTTGTCACCAGCATTACTTTTTTTCCGGCAATGTAGGGCTGATAGAGAGATGGATTACTCAATAAGCCTTCGCCAATAAAAATTGGGTAATCACGCTCACCCAAATCTACTTTTAACTCAATCATTTATTCACTCTTTTTCTATCGCGCTGATTATATCTTTAACAATACCTTTCATAGACTTTTTGTCTGTATCAATTACATAGTCAGCAACTTCTCGATAAATTGGATCTCTGGTCGCATACAAATCACTCAAGACCTGACGAGCATCTTTGTCTCCCTGCAACAAAGGTCGATTCTTATCTTTGTGAGTTCTTTTGTACTGCTGCTCGACTGAGGTATTCAAATACACTACAAAAGCAGTGTTGTTCACACACTCTCTGTTCTCGGGGCGCATCATCGCACCACCACCTGTTGCCAAGACGACGTTTTTAAGTGCTGACAAATCTTTTATTGCCTGGCTCTCTCTATCCCGGAAGCCTGCTTCGCCCTCGACATCAAAAATCCACGGAATGTTTGCCCCGGTTCGCCGCTCTATCTCTTTATCGGAATCATAAAAGTCAAAGTTCAGCTCTTTGGCTAAAATTTTTCCTATGGTTGTTTTTCCTGCCCCCATTGGGCCCACAAAAACAATCAACGGTTTAGCTATACTCATATTTCGATCTTATGCCGGCCAATCAATATGTCAGTAAAGATTAACCTGTTTATTTTAAAAAGAAAAAAGGCCGCAATCTGCAGCCTTTTACCTAAGCTCAATAAGACATATTGTCCTATATTTGCTGGTCAATCACACCATTTTTTAATAGCTTAGGCGTGATAAAGATAAGTAATTCAGCACGCTCATCTATCTCTTCAGTCTTGGTAAATAAAGCACCTAAGTATGGGATGTCACCTAAGAAAGGCGTTTTAGTAACAGTTGTAGATCGTTCAGACTGAAAAATACCACCCAAGACAACCGTTTCACCATTACCAACAAGTACTTGAGTTAGTACCTCATTTGTTTCAATACTTGGAATACCTGCGGTCACTTCGCCACGGTTATCCTGATTGATCTTAAGATCCATAATGACCTGATCGTCTGGCGTAATTTGAGGCGTCACTTCTAAAGATAGCACGGCCTCTTTAAAGGAAACTGAGGTTGCACCAGAAGACGAAGCTTCCTGATAAGGAATTTCCTCACCCGATTTAATTGTCGCGGTTTGACGATCAGCCGTTACAATTTTCGGCTGGGCAACGATCTCACCCTTTCCATCAGATTCGAAAGCAGATAATTCCATATCAATTAGATAGTTATCACCACCAAAACCAATCGCTAAGGAAGAGCTGTTCGATCTGGTTACACCTAAATCAACAGCCAAAGCACCTGGAAATGAAATACTGTTACTATTTCCGTTCGCTATATCTGTCAGTTCACTAAGCGTCCCAGACGATCCACCTATACGGAACAAGTTATCTCCGCTACGATCTAAACCGCCACCACCCCACTGAATACCCATTTCTTCAGCTATATTCGAACGAGCTCTTACAATTCTAGCCTCAATCAATACCTGACGAACCGGAATATCCCAGGTAGATATCAATTTACGAATCTGCTCCTGCTTCTCTGATGTCTCTCTCACACTTATAGTATTCGTTCGTTCATCAGATGAAATAAAGCCTCGCTCTGAAATCAGCTCACTGTCCTGGCGCAATAGCTCCACAATATCTGCCGCTTTTGCATAGTTAATCTGAACGATCTCCAAACGTACCGGCGCTAATGCTGCAACCTGTCGGTTAGCTTCCAATTCAAGCTTTTCACGCGCCGCTATTTCTTCGGCTGGAGCGACAAGCAGTACATTACCCACCGTTCGCTTATCTAATCCTTTTGTTTTTAGAATCAGCTCTAGAGCCTGATCCCAAGGTACATTCTGTAAACGAAGGGTAATACTTCCACCCACGGTATCACTTGCAACCAAGTTAAGGCTGGTAAAGTCAGCAATTAACTGAAGAACAGCTCGCACTTCAATATTCTGGAAGTTCAAAGATAGCTTTTCACCAGTAAACGGAAACTTATCCTTTTTACGCTGATCGACTTCTTCTTCTGTTAGCGCTTCAACACTCACGGTAAATTTATTATCAGCCTGGTAAGCCAGGTAATCATAATGACCAGAAGCTTTAATTCTAATTAAGGCATCACCATCAACGATATCTGAATCAATACGACGAACAGGTGTTGCAAAGTCGACAACATCTAGACGCTGTCGAAGCCCCATAGGTAAGTCAACCTTTGGCATGCGTAACTGAATATGGCCACCCACTTCTGACATATCAATATCTACGTCAGGCGAAGCAAAGCTAACGACTATCTGGCCATCGCCCTTTTCACCACGCTGAAAGTCAATATTGGTTATGCCATTTCTATCCGCAGCAACTTTCCTAGAAAACGTATTCGCTGCTGGCATTGCTTCTGGCGATGACGCGACAGCTTGGTATGCTTCACCAGCACCCTCTGAGCCCACCAATACAAACAGCGTATTTCCACTCGTTCGCGTGCTATAGGGCACTAAGTCAACTAAATCAAGAATTACACGGGTTCGGTCCTTGGTGCCGATTACAGTCATGCGTTTCGCATTTCCCATACCAAGATTATGGTATTTCTCTGCCAGCTTACTGCTAGCGCCCGGTAAATCGAGCGCTATTCTTGCTGGTTTTTCAATCGTATAGCCATTCACTTCCGGCGGCGTTTCATCAAAAATCAAGGAAATTTCAACTCGATCTCCAGGCAGAGAAGCGAAGCTAACATCGTTAAGGTTAGCGGCATTTGCATTCATTACTGCAAAGAAGCAAACTCCAATCAGGGTTATTAATTTACGCGTCTGAAGGACCATTTCTGTAAACCTTAATATTCTACTTACTTTTGACTTAAACATGTTTGCTCTATTTGATATATCATTCATTATTCCCAAGCCCCCTTAATTACTGATCGTCCAGCGAGATGGTTCGCGGCCTTTCAAGCCAGCCGCCATATCCGTTGGGAACAATTTCAATCAAATCAATCTGACCAACTCTTACATCTACAATTCGGCCATGGTTTTTACCCATATACTGCCCAACCTTGGCCATATGTACGCTCTGCAACTCATCAGCAATCAGCGCCCACAAAATATCTTGTTCATTTCGCTGAAGCGTACCAACCATTTTTAACTGCCCTAGAGAGTATGACTCCAGAACCTCAGGAACTCGATCAAAATCCGGCTTAACGTTACTTTGATCTTTTTGTATCTCTACCACGCTTACCACAACATCTTCAGGCGGCAAAAAAGGTGAACGTCTATTCGCAGCACTGTATGTAAATGCTCTATATACTTGTACTTCAGGCAAAGCCTCTATTTTTCCACGCGGCTTGGCATCAGCCTCTGCCATAAAGCGATCTAAATCACCAAAGCCACTACTCGTACCACAACCACTCAATAGAACACTTGATACGAGCACGAGAGACAAGAAAATTTTATTCATTATCTTCTCCTCCCTTTCTTCTTCTTAGATTGCCTACTTTTTTCTCTGTCTGCCTCAGTACCATAACGATATGTCTTCGCTTGCACAGTCATTTGCAGCTTATGACTGCTGCGCCCCTGACTATTTCCTTTAGACTTACTCTGCGTCTTGGAAATATTCATATCATGCAAAGTCACGATTCGTGGCAAGCTTGCAACACCACTCACAAAAGATGCGATGTCGTGATAAGTACCCGCAACCACGATTTCCATTGGTAATTCAACATAGAACTCTTTGGAAACCTCTGGCTTCAACTGAATGGATTCAATTTCCAAACCGCTTCCTAGCCCGGTATTGGTAATATCTTCAAGTAGGCCCGGAACCTCTGTTTTTGCAGGCAACTGCTTAAGAAGTACACCGAAAGACTTTTTCATATCTTCCATCTGTAAGCGAAAAGCCTCAAGATTTGCTACTTTATAAGCTCTACTTTCATACTGCTGCTTCAAGCTTGCTTCTTCTGCAGCGACTCTATCAAATTCGGTATATTGATCCTGAATCAGAAAGAAATAACCGCCTATAAGCAGCGCTAAAAAGACAACAACTAATACAATTGCTTTAACAGGTGTAGGCCATGAGCCTGCATTATTAAAGTCTATATCATTGGGATCAAAGCCTTTCAGGCTTTCCATAGATTCAGAAAAACCCACTATTTAGTCCCCTTTTCACTTGATTCCTGATCTTCAGCTAACTCAGGGGTCACCTGCTTAACACTAAGATCAAAACTATTTAGAGTCCCGTCATCACCTTTAATCGCACTCACGTCTTTCAGATTAGGGTTAGAAAACCAGACTGATGTTTCAAAGTTTCGCATCAAACCTGAAATACGGTTATTAGATTCAGCCAAACCCGTAATCTCTATGAGATCCTCTTTTCGCTCAAGGCTTTCATAATAAAGGCCATCTGGAAGTGTTCTCACCAACTCATCCATCACACGAACGATAACCGGGCGTGTTCCCTGTAAGTCCTGAATGACCTTCATTCTATCCAAAAGCTCTTTCTTTTCTTTTTTCAGCTCTTTGATCTCTTTAATTTTCTTATCCAGCTCAGCCATTGAAGAGCTTAAATAATTATTTCGAGACTTTTGAGTTTCAATTTCGGAGCTAACATAGTCTTGCCACAAAAACACGAGCACGACAGCAACAACAAGGACAGCGATCAACGATGTAATAAAATTCCGCTGCTTCTCGGCCCGGAGTTCTTCTCGCCACGGCCTAAGGTTAATAGAAGGCATTAATCAAAACTCCTCATAGCCAAACCACAAGCAATCATCAGTGATGGTGCATCATTGCTTAACGCAGACGCATTCACCTTTGAGCTTAAGGTCATATCAACGAAAGGGTTAGCCACAATAGTCTTGATCCCTGTTTTCTCTTCAACCAGCTCTACAAGTCCGTTTATTGACGCGACACCGCCAGCAAGCACGACATAATCGACTTCATTATATTGGCTTGAGGAAAAGAAGAACTGTAATGAACGGGCGACTTGTTGAACGACTGCCTCTTTGAAAGGAGCTAAGACTTCACGCTCGTAGTCATCTGGCAAGCCACCTTGCTTTTTAGCTAGCCCGGCCTCTTCAAAAGATAAGCCATAACGTCGCTGAATTTCTTCTGTCAGTTGACGACCACCAAATAACTGCTCTCTTGTATAGATCGTTTTGCCATCGGCAAGTACGCTCAATGTCGTCATCGTTGAGCCAACATCGACAATTGCGACTGTCTGCTCTTCACCTTCAACGCCAATTTGCGAACCGACAAGTTCAAAGGATCGTTCAATTGCGTAAGCTTCGATATCGATAACTTTCGATGTTAAGCCACCAATTTCCAGGGCTTCTTCCCGAAGTTCAACATTCTCTTTTCGACAAGCAGCTAATAATATATCAACCTGGTCAGCGCCCGACTCTGACTCGCCAAGCACTTCAAAGTCGATAGCCACTTCATCAAGAGGATAAGGTATATATTGATCAGCCTCGACAACGATCATATTTTCCAGCTCAGACTCGTTAAGCCCACCCGCCATTTGTATGGTTTTGGTGATAACAGCTGAACCCGCAACGGCAGCAGAAGCTAATCGACTATTAGCACGCGAGCGAGTCACCACCTTTCCGATGACTTCACCAACCAACTCCGAGTCATTAATATTCTTCTCTACTACGCAGTTACTAGGTAGCGGTTCCACGGCGTAACTCTCTACGCGGAACTTTTCACCATTCTTTGACAACTCCAATAATTTTACTGAAGAAGAACTGATATCGATTCCTAACAAGGAATCTTTTTTCTTTCCAAACAATCCAAACACGCGAAAACCCATTAAATTAATGGCAGCTACTTTGATTGAGATGTACTTATGAATCTATTATTCACACCTCAATGTACATTTTTTTACTTATAACACTCTAAAAAGACGTATAATCCTACAATTCTTAAATTAAAGCTATTTCTTAGATAATAGCTGTATATTTCTAACTTGCTAGGAAAAACATGTTTCGTTTTGTGAGACTCTTGAGCTTTTCAGCTTGGTCCTTGGCCGCAATGATATCTGGTGCCTTTTTCTTAATGGCCTCTTTCTTCCTTTATTTGACGCCAACACTTCCTGATGCCGAGCAACTTAAGCACACCCAATTACAAACACCCTTACGTATTTACTCACTTGATAGCAAAAGCATAGCCGAGTTTGGCGAAAAGAGAAGAAAGCCAATAAATATTGGTGACTCGCCTCAAAATTTGCTTAATGCCTTTATCGCAGCCGAGGATAATCGTTTTTTTGAGCACCGCGGAATAGATATAAAAGGCCTGGCTCGCGCAGCCACTCAGTTAGTTACCACAGGAAGAATTCAAACTGGCGGCAGTACCATCACCATGCAGGTTGCCAAAAACTTTTTTCTTTCCAGAGAAAAAACCTTCATCCGAAAGTTCAATGAAATTTTTTTAGCGATTCAGATTGAGCAATCTCTCTCCAAACAAGAAATCCTAGAACTTTATTTAAACAAGATTTATTTAGGTAATAGAGCCTACGGTGTTCATGCAGCCGCACAAGTCTATTATGGAAAGCCTATTGATGAATTAAACCTGGCACAAATGGCGATGATCGCGGGCCTTCCTAAAGCACCGTCTCGGTACAACCCCTTAGCCAATGCCAAACGAGCTAAAATCAGAAGAAACTGGATCCTGGACAGGATGCTTGATTTGGAGATGATCGATTCAGAACAACACGCTGAAGCAAAATCCTCTCTCATTACAGCCAGCTACCATGGCGGAAGCTCGGAACTTTATGCTCCTTATGTTGCTGAAATGGCGAGAAGAGAAGTTATTAATCGCTACGGTTCTGATGCATACA
>NZ_LWFE01000137.1:0-684 GCF_001635675.1 Oleiphilus sp. HI0061
CACCCCTTTATCCCTTATATCACAGAGGAAATCTGGCAGCGTGTTGCTCCCTTGGCCGGTCAGTCTGGCGCAACCATTATGACTCAGCCTTACCCTGAAGCAGATGAGTCGAAAGTCGATGAAAAAGCACTGGGTGACGTTGAGTGGCTAAAAGGTGTCATCGTCGCAATACGAAACATTCGTGGTGAGATGGATATCTCTCCTGCCAAGGCAATTCCCGTTCTACTGCGTAACGGCAATAATGAAGATCAGCGCCGCTTCCAGGAAAACGAAGGCTTTGTTAAGTCACTCGCCAAGCTCGAGTCAATGAGCTGGTTAAATGACGAAGAAGCGCCTATGAGTTCAACTCAGTTAGTCGGCTCTATGGAAGTCTTGGTACCAATGGCCGGTTTGATCAACCTTGATGCCGAGATAGCTCGACTCAATAAAGAAATCGATAAGGCGGAGAAAGAAATTAAGCGCCTTTCTGGCAAACTGAACAATGAGAAGTTCGTAAGCAATGCGCCAAAAGACGTTGTAGAGAAAGAGCAGGCTAAGCTGGAAGACGCGCAAAGTAGCCAAGCCAAGCTGGCTGAACAGCTCGAAAAAATCAAGGCCATGTAATTGGCCTTGAAGCTACACATAATGGGTGCCGGTGCAATGGGCTGTCTTTGGGCAGCTCATCTGCACTGCGGATTTTCAGGG
>NZ_LWFE01000138.1:0-795 GCF_001635675.1 Oleiphilus sp. HI0061
ACATATAACTGCTTGTGTGCATCCAGGGTGACAGAATCTGCTTTTTCGATGCCTTTTAATAAAGAGCGATAGTCATTTGAAAATAATGTCGGGCCACCCCAGGCTGCATCGACATGAAAGTGAGCCTTAAACTCGCGCGCGATTTCAGCCACTTCTTCAAGAGGGTCGATATTGCCTGTCTCTGTTGTACCGGCAATGCCAATCACGCTAATTATGCAGATATTTTCTTTCTTCAAGCGAGTGCAGGTATCTCGTAAGGCTTCCAGATCTATACGGTTATGCTCATCAGTCTCTACAGAAACCAGGTAATCTCGACCTATGCCGATAATATCTGCTGTTTTGCTAAAAGAGTAATGCCCTCTTTTTGAGACCACGATTGCAGCACCATCATAACCATAGTACTTAATCGCTCGAAATAAGCCTTCATGGGCAACGCCCTTGAAGTTTCCTTCGGGTGGAAAGGCTAAATTTCGAGCCGCCCAAAGAGCTGTGATATTGGCAATGGTGCCGCCTGAGCACATTGCCCCCAATGCATGCCCTGCATCGTGCATCCACTTGCTATAAAAATCACTGTCTTCAGCGTATACCAGGCGGTGCAACATCCCGAGCACCTGTCTCTCTAGGGGCGTAAACGCTTTCGAGGTTTCGGTTTTTACCAGGTTCTGGTTGAGCGCAATCATGATCTTGGAAAGCGGCAACATGAAATAAGGTAAAGCAGAGGTCATATGACCAACGAAGCTAGGCGATGAGGTGTGAACAGACTGCGCAACTATTTTATCTAGAAGAAATTGAGTA
>NZ_LWFE01000139.1:0-822 GCF_001635675.1 Oleiphilus sp. HI0061
TTGATACTGCGACGTTGTCGGTATTGAGTAAGACTTGCAGCGCAACTAAAATTTGCTTTGTTAATCGTTCCTGAACTTGAGGGCGCTGTGAAAAAAACTTTACGATACGATTTATCTTGGATAAGCCGATGATTTTTTCTGCGGGAATATACGCGACTTTAGCTAAACCATCGATCGTGACGAAGTGGTGTTCGCAAGTACTTATCAGGTTAATGCGACTGACTTTAACCATTTCATCGACATTCATTTTGTTTTCGATAACCGCTATTTTGGGAAAGTTCTGATAGTCCAGGCCAGAGAATATCTCCTCCAAGTACATTTTTGCGATTCTGTGTGGAGTTTCAGCCAGGCTATCGTCTTGAAGGTCTAGCCCCAAAGTTGCCACGACCTCGGCTAATAAACCCTTAATTCGCTGATATTTTTGTTCGTCAGTGTATGGCGTCTGAACAAGAGGCGTTTCAAGTCCCATTTCAACTAAGGTGCTTTTAACTAATTGGGCTTCAGGGCTAAGCATGGGCATAGTTCTCCAAAGTTTCAGGTAGGATTGAGGCCTGCATTGTCAGTGATACTGAATCAGCAAACCGGAGCGCGTGTGGTTTCTCAACGTTTACTTTGGCGAAGGTGGTGTGGGGACTCGTGGTGCAAATTTGCAAAATTTCTTTTACAAGTCGCTCGAGTAATAAGAATCTGCCTTCTTCAACAAGTTGAATGATTCGCTTGGTAATGATCTTATAGTCCAGCGCGTCTTTCACCTGATCTGATTGCGCGGCTTTATTGGCAGAATAATGTAGTTCGACATTCACGACGATATCTTGTTGTTTA
>NZ_LWFE01000140.1:0-733 GCF_001635675.1 Oleiphilus sp. HI0061
CGCCGGTTTCAGGCTCTATTGCGACCACGGCTCCCCTATTTGAGCCAAGTAGCTCCACTGCCCGGTTTTGCAGCTGTGCATCCATATGTAGAGTAAGATTTCTACCTGGCACCGGATCACTTCTATCCAACACCCGCAAAACCCTGTTACTGGCGTTTGTTTCTACGGTTTGAAAGCCAACCTGACCATGCAATTCTGACTCATAAAATTTTTCAACTCCAAGCTTGCCGATATAGTTAGTCGCCGAGTAGTTTTGCTCATCGACCTTTTTTAGCTCTTTTTCATTTATTCTTCCGACATAACCGATCGAATGCGCAGTATCTTTCGCCATCGGGTAGTGTCTAGCGAGCTCGGCAAGTACCTTCACTCCCTTCAGTTCATGCCTGCGCACCTCGAGCATCGCAATTTCTTTCTCGGTCAACTTACTTTTTAGAATAACAGGGTGAAATGGTCTTCTGGCCCGTTTTAAACGTTTTTTAAAGCGCCTCACATGATCATCAGAAATTGATATGACTTGGGCAATCGAAGCAATACTTTCATCAATGNAGGCGCTGTCTTCTGGTGTAATCGCGACACTGAAAATTGGCCGATTGTCAGCTAGCAAAATACCGTTTCGGTCATAAATCAAACCACGGTTTGGTGCAATCGATTGCAACTGCATGCGATTCTTATCGGATAAAGTTTGAAAATACGTATGATTAGTAATCTGCAGGTAGTACATGCGGAAGATCAA
>NZ_LWFE01000141.1:0-787 GCF_001635675.1 Oleiphilus sp. HI0061
TTGCTCGTGTGAATCGCTTACACAGTAAAAAGCAATTTGGTTATTTGATTGATTATCGCGGAATCTTAAAAGAGTTAGATACTACGATTGAAAAGTACCAAGACCTAGCTGAACGTACTCAAGGTGGCTTTGATATCGAAGACCTTCAAGGTTTGTATCACAGCATGGATACTGAGTATAAGAAGTTACCTGGATTATATAGCGACTTGTGGGCCATCTTTAGTGAGGTTAAAAACAAACAAGACCCCGCAGCCATGCGCCAGACCCTCGCGCCAAAAATTAAAGAAATCGAAGGCCAGTTGGTCGATACCAACCTAAAGAAGCGTGACGACTTTTATTCTGCCTTAACGGCCTTTTCTAACTGTATGAAAGTCGCTCTTCAGTCAGCCACTTTTTTCGAAGATAAGAGCTTTGATAATAAGCGCCAGCTTTATAAAGACACACTGAAAATGTTCGTGAGCTTGCGAAAACAAGTTCGCGAAGACGCCAATGAAACTATCGATTATGACGAGTACAGCGACGATATCCACGCGCTATTAGATAAACATATCGCCGGGCTTGAGGTAAGAGAGCCAGAAGGTGCTTATCTTGTCGGAAATATGGGTAAAAACGTCAAGCCACAAGATATGAGTGACGATGAGGCACGTAATCAAACTGATAAAATTACCGGCCGAATCACTAAAATGATTGAGCAAGACTTGGCGGATGATCCTTACGCTCAAGCTCACTTCTCCAAGCTACTTAAAGAGGCTATCGAAAAGACGAAAGAAATGTTTGATGCACCGGT
>NZ_LWFE01000142.1:0-1148 GCF_001635675.1 Oleiphilus sp. HI0061
TTGAAAAAATTATTTTTTACAGTTTTGGCTGTAGCCTCAGTTGATGTAGTGGCTGAGCTTAAGCCCATTGCTGATGATGAGCTGAGTCAATACTCTGGCCAAGCCGCTGTTGCCTTTGATATTGATCAAATAGGCTCGAATAGCTATACCCGCGTTACATTGGGTATGGAATCAAAAATGCAGATGAACATTAATAATGTTGAGTTAGGTAAATACGAAAGAGATGGTGAGTTAGGCGCTGACTTCTCTGCTACTAACCTAGCATTTGGTTCTATATCTACTGATGCCGCTCAAGTTCAGCTAGATGGGCAAACTTACGCGGTAAACGATATTATTCCTTTTGAAGTAAATGATCCGTATTTCGAAATTGACAAAGACGCTACCGATGAGCTTGTAGGCTTTCGTTTGGGCTTTGGTGAAGCTCGTGGTCAGCTTAGCGGTGACTTTGATAGTATTTCTGGTAACGTTGGCGCTACGATTACTGATTTCTTTGGCGATGATTACCAAGCATCGATGCTTAACTTAAGTGGCGATGTCGATAATACTCGTGCTAAGTATTTTGGTGTAGGTAATGATCAAAGTGGAGGTGCAACGGATTGTAATTCGGGTTTTTACTGTTATGACCTTGCAGACTATAAGACTCTTGATGTTGGGCAGAGAAACTCTACAACAGGTAATGTTGATTACACCAACGACTTTTTCATCTCTTTTCAGAAAGAAGACACCGACTGGTCAACGAGTGATGGTCAGATGACCACTGCTTCAGGTGTATTTATTAACATACCTACTTCTCTTCATATAGATATGAATACCGGCACTAATGCTAATGGTACTGAACGAGTTCGGGTGGAATATATCGACCGTGGTGTTGGTTTATTTAAGCCGTAAAATCTTTTCCTTTATTAATCTTACAGTTCTCGAAAAGCAAGCCTATAGAGTACAATATGAACCTTCTTAGATTAGGAGGTTCTAATGCAGTCCATCTTTTGGCACGACTACGAAACATTCGGCGCAGATACTCGCCGAGATAGGCCAAGTCAGTTTGCCGGTGTTAGAACCGATTTAGATTTAAATATCATCGAAGAGCCAACGACTTTTTACTGTCGCCCTTCAGAAGATGCTTTGCCTTCTCCAGAAGCTTGCTTAAT
>NZ_LWFE01000143.1:0-901 GCF_001635675.1 Oleiphilus sp. HI0061
GTGACCTGAAAGTCCCGAGGCGCTATTTTATCCACTTCGACCAATAAAGGATTTGCCTTTGAAGGACGCCCCTTGCTCGCGGGTGGTTGCGACTGACTTATCTGATAGGCCAACAAAAGGCATAGCAACAACACTACAATTGGCGCTAGTACTTTAACTAATCGCTGAGCTGACAAAACTAAGTTCTCCTAAAATAGAGGGCGTCGAATAGTAAGATCATATCTGATCCATTGCGCTTTGGCACTTATCCCTTTTACGCTACACTAAGCGCTTTCTTTCCTTAGGATACTTCACATGCGCGGTATGCGTTCAGACTTTGACCCCAATCGAGAAATTGACTGGTCAATCATCAAGCAAATCATTCCCTACCTTTTGGAATACAAGCAGCGCATCGCTCTCGCTCTGTTATGTCTGGTTGCAGCAAAAGTCGCTAGCGTTACCATGCCCTTTATTCTCAAGCACGTCGTCGATGACCTAGACCAACAACTAGCTGATAATGAACTATCCCTGCTCGTTGTACCTTTGGGCTTATTACTCGCCTACGGTCTGGTACGGCTGATGAATGTGTTACTAGGCGAAATCCGCGACACCTTATTTGGGCGCGTAACCGAAAGAGCAATGCGTCGCGTAGGGCTGAAGGTTTTCGAACACCTTCATGCATTGAGTCTGAGCTTTCACTTGAACCGCCAAACGGGTGGTTTATCTCGCGACATTGAGCGCGGCACAAATGGCATTAGTTTTTTGATGCGCTTTCTGGTGTTTAATATTGTCCCCACCTTTCTCGAACTGTTTCTGGTCATGGGTATTTTATGGCAACAATATCGCTTCGAGTTTGCCTTGATCGTACTGATATCAGTCATCGCCTATGTCTGGTTCTCCAAGACCACCACTGACTGGCGCA
>NZ_LWFE01000144.1:0-791 GCF_001635675.1 Oleiphilus sp. HI0061
CCAAACCAGATAGTGCGCTCCAAGGTATGGGTGTCTCATCGACTCGATTAGTTGACTCGATTGTTGGGTAGCTTGCATCTGCGCTAGAGCGCTGATAGATATTCAATGCCGCACGGAACTTATCACCACGATCATCTTTTTCACTGGCGACAACCAGTAGGTTTCTATCAGGGATAGCCAAGCCACCTTCAGGGCCCACACCCGCAGGTAGGGTTTGCTTGTATACAGGCTGCTCTGGGTTACTGACATCGTAAACAAATACTAGGTTAGCACGTTCAGAGTTGACGAATAAGTAAGGCGTACCACCGAAGCTAGCAACTTCGATATTCTCAGGCTCGTTACCTTTGTTTCCAGAACGAGCATCTGGGTAGTGGCCGAAGCGAACTGCCATGTGGTCCAGGTCGTTGCCGGAAGAGTAAACCACTTCACCTTGCTTGTTGAAGATTGTGAAGCCACGGCTGCCACCGTCTAAATCACCTTCATCGGCAGTGGCGAAATATTCAGTGTCAATCCAAGATACGCCATCAGGCTCACGAGGAATATCGTTTAAGCTCTCGCTTAATGAAATAATGGCGGCATCTTCTTCTGTGTTGTCGATGTTTTCAAGATCAACGGTACCCGCTGAGAAGTCTGCGCTAACCGTGGCTGTTTCCAGGTCAACTAATAAAATGTGGTTGTTTTCCTGAAGTGTGACAACAGCGATATTGTCACTGTTGATATCGACATATTCTGGCTCAGGGTCTGCTGCGTACAGGTCAGCAATTCCGGTGATGTCTAGAGTTTGGCTTGTC
>NZ_LWFE01000145.1:0-1242 GCF_001635675.1 Oleiphilus sp. HI0061
CAAATTTACGAACTGCAGGACCTGCATGAACCTTGCTTCCTGAAATCTGAGGCAGCACCGCAGGCGCATCATCCTCACTTACGATTGTCTCTTCCCGGGCATCAGTGTCATGCTCAGGTTTGGGCTTATTTTCATTGCTAGGCTTGCTGATTTCTTCGTTAGCATTCGCTGCTGATGAACCACCTTCAACCTTGAGCTCTGCAATAATATCACCTTTGGAAACCTTGTCTCCAACTTTGATATTAAGCGTTTGCAAAATACCCGACTCAGAGCAAGGTATCTCCATGGTTGCTTTATCAGACTCCAGCACAATCATCGCCTGATCACACTCTAAGGCATCACCTACTTCAACCAAGACCTCAATGACTTCAACCGATTCACTTCCGCCTAAATCCGGTACAGCTACCTGAACAAGCTCACTTTGCGGTGTTTCGCCCGGACTCTTCTCTTCCGAAGCTGATTCCTCAAGCTGAGCGTTCCCCTCAGAGGGTTCCATCACCAGTACCAAGGAACCTTCACTGACTTTGTCTCCTACTGTCAAAGAAACTGATTCAACCTTCCCCGCACATGGACTGGGTACCTCAACGGTCGCCTTATCCGATTCCAATACAATAAGTGAGCTGTCCACCTCAATTTCATCACCAGGAGATACACAGACCTCTACAACCTCTACTTCGCCCTCAACTCCGACATTGGGGACTTTGACTTCTATCGAATTCATCATCGTCTCCTGGTTATCGTTGAGTTGGACTTAGACAATTTCGGTCAATACCGAATTTGCGCATCGCATCTAGCACTACCTTCGCTTCAACCTTCCCTTCTTCAGAAAGTGCACTCAAAGCCGCCACCACGACATAGTGTCGATCAATTTCAAAAAACTGTCTTAATTTCTGCCGAGTATCACTCCGGCCAAAACCATCAGTCCCCAGAACCGTATAGCGCTTCGGTAAGTATGCTCGAATCTGCTCGCCATAAAGGCGGATATAGTCAGTCGATGCCACCACTGGTCCTTCACGTTCACCCAAGCAAGTTTCGACATAGCTTACTTTTTTCTTTTTATCCGGGTTCAACATATTCCAACGAACGGTCTTCATGCCATCTCGCGCCAATTCATTAAAACTAGTGACACTCCAAATATCACTTGCGATGTTATATTCATCACGCAAGATTTCGGCAGCAACTCTAACTTCATTTAATATGGCACCACTACCCATTAACTGAACGCTGAGTTTCTTTCCTCGC
>NZ_LWFE01000146.1:0-958 GCF_001635675.1 Oleiphilus sp. HI0061
AACCCGAAGCAAGTTTTAGATAGTCTTGATAGTGACGAGACTCCGACTTGAGCAAAGAAATATAAAAGTCCTTTAACTCATCGTCTAGCAAGGGCGCTGTCTTGGCAAAGCGCTCGCAGGAGCGCGCTTCAATAAATGCGCCAATGATCAGTAGATCAATCACACGGTCAGGATCTTGTTTTCGGACAGAATCTCTAAGCCTTGCTGCATAGCGTGATGCCGTCATGTGACCGTATGCCAGTTTACGTTTTTTGATAAATTTCATTACCTGTTCGAAATGCCTGAGCTCTTCACGAGCCAAGCGAGACATCTTCATCAGCAAGTCTGGATTACCCGGATAACGGTGAATCAGGTTAAGCGCTGTCATTGCTGCTTTCTTCTCACAGTGAGCGTGATCCAGCAGCATGATATCCTGATTAGCCAGGGCATTTTCGACCCAAAGGTCAGGGGTTTCACAGCCAAGAAAGCTATATATTTCACTTAAGTCCTGGTTTATCTCACTCACAAACATTACTCACTGATATCTTCATCTAAATTTAAAAATTCTTTCATAGCACACCAAGACGCTAGCTTATCCTCTTTCGACATGGCTGCATTGGCAGGACTGGTCGAAGGTAAGTTCAGGGTTGTATCAGGAGTAACTGAAACGCCGATAAACTTCTTGTACAACTTGGCTGCAGCCTGACCGTTAAACGCAATCAGCTTAATACTCGGGTTCTGTTCAAGCATGCCTTGAATATCATTCGCCTTCATAGTGGACTGGTCGATATTCGAATCCAGACTTCCTGGGCGGTAGCATGAATGAGCGACATCCCAAATCGCGATACCGCAGCGTTTAGCCTCTTCCAGGCGTTGCACATAAGGCAAGGCCAGGTCAAAACTGCATAGTTGCGCCAATATCCACCAGAAGGCATTGCGAGGATGTCCGTAGTATTGCTGCTCTTGCAGGGATTTAACA
>NZ_LWFE01000147.1:0-11555 GCF_001635675.1 Oleiphilus sp. HI0061
ACATCACCTTTAACGATTCCCCAGTGATCAAGAACCAAAGCGTTGGTAATCACTAGGTCGACAGTATCGGCACATGAGCGCTGACTTTGCCCCATGCCATCTCGAATCACCTTACCGCCACCAAACTTCACTTCTTCGCCGTAGGTGGTGTAATCCTTCTCCACTTTGATCCAAAGATCGGTATCGCCTAAACGAACTTTATCACCCACCGTTGGACCGAACATTTGCGCGTAGGCTTTTTTATCCATCTTAGTCATCTTTTCTCTCCTCAGCTCAAAGCTATAGCGCGCCCATTACATCACCACGGAATCCGTAGACCTTACGGTCACCCGCATAAGCCACCAGCTCTACTTCCCGGCCCTGTCCAGGTTCAAACCTTACCGCCGTGCCCGAGGCAATATTTAAACGAAAGCCTTTGGTCTTGTCTCGATCAAAACTTAAAGCCAAATTGGTTTCAAAAAAATGATAGTGAGAGCCGACTTGAATGGGTCGGTCACCGGTATTTTCAACACGCAAGCTTAATGTCTCGCGCCCTACATTCAGTTCAATATCGCCCTCGGCGACTTGGTATTCTCCAGGAATCATACTTGTCCCCTTATCAATAGATATTCGTTCATAGTTGTGTCATTCCTGCGTTATCCCCTAACTAACCCTCATGGATCCCGGCTTAAAACACCACCGGGATGACAGTTGTGAGTGTTACCACCGGTGTGACTATGTGAGTGTCACTAACGGAATAAAAAGGCCAATTAATCGACTTATGAAATCGGGTCGTGAACGGTGACCAGTTTAGTTCCATCAGGAAAGGTCGCTTCGACTTGCACTTCATGAATCATCGAGGCGACACCGTCCATTACTTGCTCTTCAGTCAACAAGGTTTTGCCGTAGCTCATTAGTTCGGCAACCGTTTTACCGTCTCGAGCGCCTTCAATAATTTCCATTGTCAGGTAGGCCATGGCTTCGGGGTAGTTTAATTTTAAGCCTCTGTTCAAGCGTCTTTCAGCCAGCAACGCGGCGGTGAAAACCAGTAGCTTATCTTTCTCTCTAGGTAATAGTTCCATAATTCACTCTTATATAATCTGACACTTAAGTTAACCAAATTCTTGGTTCGATGGCTTTGCGCCCCGATAGCACTGGACGAACCAATGCCCATGCTTCGCCTAATAAATTTCTTGCTCGTTCAGTGCAGTTACCGAGGTATCTGACGGTTAGAAACTCACCTGTCATGCTTAACGCTAGCAAATCATCTCCTGGCATACCACTTTGTTTGATAAGCAATGCCTCAAGCATGGTTTCATGCTCCGCACTATCGATAGTTTCGTTGAAGGGCCCAGCAACAAATAGTGCATTAACGGGCTTTTCTTGAAGTCCACCCGTTCCATGTAAAACGGATGTGTCACCTGGCGCTAAACTGAGGGCTTCATTGAAACGAATACGGCCTTGCTGCCATATCTGCAAGCGCTGCTCGCAACTACCGTCTTCGAACGCCAAGTTATTCGCCGGTAAGCCAAAACAAGTGACCTCCCAAGCCATTACCTTAGCACCTTCTGCCAGTTCAACTTGGGTATTCATACGTGCATGAGACTTAGGGAAAAGAATAGTTTCTAGCGGTAACCATTCCAACACGGCGTCGCTTTCGACTCGCAAGGTCATATTTTGTGTTTGAACACCCGAGTCGTCGCGAGCCTTATAGACTCTACCCGCGCCGGGCGTAGTGATGAGTGCCTCACTGCCAGATTCAACCTGTATGTCGATATCTAGGGTATCACCAGTTACCAAGCCGCCCGGCGGGTGCAGCAAATAAGCGTGCGCACAGTCAGGGCCTTCAGGGTAAAACGCTTTTTGAACGTAAAGCGGACCTTGATGTTCACTAGCAACCAAGCGTGTACCACGTGATCGTTGCGCAAAGCGTAAACGCAGATAGGCCTGCCACTGACCGTGGTCAGAAACAATGTCTTCAATGAGTGTTGGGTCGAGTGCTTGGTTCATTTTTGTTATTCATTTATATTTTTGATTCTTGTCGTCTAGAAAACGTCATTCCAAAGTACTCCGTCATTCCAAAGACCCCCGTCATTCCAAAGACCCCCGTCATTCCCGCGAAGGCGGGAATGACAGCGTTTTATGGAAATGTCTGTGGGTAACGATAAAAAAGAGTGTAGAGAGAGTAATAACCTCTTTATACAGCCAAGTATTTACTAATCAAGTCATCACTCAGCTTATCCATCGTGTCATTGGCCACGACACGGCCTCTATCCATTAGCCTAAAGGATTGTCCAACGCGTCGAGCAAAGCCAAGTTTCTGCTCTACAAGGATAACCGTCAAGCCTTCTTCTTCATTTAACTTCATCACAACATCGCCAATTTGCTTAACAATGTTAGGCTGAATACCTTCATTTGGCTCATCCAGAATTAACACCTTAGGCTCTATAATCAGCGCTCTGCCAATGGCCAACTGCTGTTGCTGGCCACCCGATAAGTCACCACCGCGGCGATGCATCATTTCGCCTAGCACAGGGAATAGATCAAAAATTTTCTGAGGAATTTCACCCGCGCCTTCCTGACCTTTTAAACGTCCCTTGCGAATAGGCAAACCCACACGTAAATTCTCTTCAACGGTTAGTAATGGAAAGATCTCCCGTCCCTGCGGCACATAGCCAATACCTGCGGGTGCTCGAGCTTCCGCTGTTTTTCCCTGCAAAGGCTGGCCATCCATTAATATTTCGCCATTGGTGACGGGAAGCAGTCCCATGATGGCCTTAAGTAAGGTAGTTTTACCGACACCATTACGGCCCATGATACAAGTGCGTGAACCTGGCTCGATCTGCATGTCCAAGTCCCAAAGGATTTGAGTGCCGCCGTAATGCTGATTAACCTTGTTTATTGAAATCATAATTAAGCCTCATCACCCGTTTCATCACCCAAATACACTTCCCTTACATCTTTATTATTTTGCACCTCGTCCATAGTCCCCTCTGCCAATACAGAGCCTTGATGCAATACCGTCACGGTTTTGGCAATTGATCGAACAAATTCCATATCGTGTTCAACGACCACGACGGTGTGTTCACCCGCTAAAGAGTTCAACAGCTCAGCGGTTCGTTCTGTTTCTTGTGCCGTCATGCCTGCAACCGGCTCGTCAACTAATAGCAAACGAGGCTCAGACGCGAGCAACATACCAATTTCCAACCACTGCTTTTGCCCATGTGATAAGGAACCTGCCAGCATCATACGGTGCTCTTTCAAGCCAATTGTTTCCAATACGTGGTCAATTCGGCCTATCTCTTCCGAACTAAGTGTAGAAAATAAAGTGGGCAGCACGCGCTTGTTTGTTTTTAGCGCTAGCTCAAGGTTATCCAGAACTGTATGCGCTTCAAACACTGTGGGCTTTTGAAACTTTCGACCTATCCCTAGCTGAGCAATCTCTGCTTCATCTTTTTCCAGCAAGTTATGTGTTTGACCAAAATAAACCGAGCCTTCGTCACATTGGGTCTTTCCGGTAATCACATCCATCAAGGTCGTTTTACCTGCGCCATTTGCACCTATTAAGCAGCGAAGTTCACCATCATTGATATAGAGGTTCATGTCATTCAGTGCTTTAAAGCCGTCGAAACTGACTGACAAGCCTTCGATATAGAGAATCACGTTCTTCGATACATCAACATGCACATCGTCTTCGCGCATGAAACTCCATACTTGGTCTCGACGCATCGTTTCTCGAGTTGTATCCAATACATTCATGATGCTGTCTCCCCGGTTTCTAATTTATTCTTCTTTAGCGTTCGCTTGTCTCTAATTTGCTCCATTAAGCCCATCAGGCCTTTTGGTAAGTAAAGCGTAACGAAGACAAACAAGGCACCCAATGCGAATAACCAACCATCTGGCATAATCGCGGTGAATTTAGTCTTCGCAAAATTCACTAACAATGCACCAATAACTGCACCAATCAAAGTTCCTCGGCCACCCACTGCTACCCAGATCACCATTTCGATAGAGTTAATGGGTGAGAATTCACCTGGGTTAATAATACCGACTTGAGGAACGTACAAGGCACCCGCTACTGCCGCAATCACAGCTGAGTAGACGAACAACCAAACTTTATAGCGCTCAGTACGATAGCCAATAAAACGTGCTCTGTTTTCACCATCACGAATCGCGACAATAACCTTGCCAAAGCGTGATTTAAATATCGCATGGCTCGCAAGCAACACTAAACACAATATGACAGAGGTGGCGACAAACAAACCAATTCGCGTGCTGTCTGCTTGTAAATCAAAGCCTAGTATCTCTTTGAAATCTGTTAAGCCGTTGGTCCCGCCAAAACCCATCTCGTTTCGGTAGAAAGACAGCATCAATGCATAAGTCAGTGCTTGCGTCATGATCGATAGATATACACCCGTGACTCGAGACCTGAATGCCAACCAACCGAACACGAAAGCTAGCAAGCCAGGCACCAATGCCACCATGATCATCGCAAACCAGAATTGATCCATACCCTGCCAGAACCAAGGTAGCTCTTGCCAATTCAGAAAGACCATAAAGTCAGGTAGCTCAGGGTGACCATAGACACCACGGTCACCAATCTGACGCATTAAATACATGCCCATGCCGTAGCCACCAAGCGCGAAAAATGCACCATGACCCAAGCTCAAAATACCGCAATAGCCCCAGATAATATCAACTGCCAAAGCCAGCATGGCGTAGCACAAGTACTTACCCAGCAAAGTTATGGTATAGGTGCTGACATAAAACACTGAACCTTCAGGCATCACCAAGTTACCGATAGAGGCAAGGAAAGTGATGGCGAGTAAAAGAATTACAAATGGAAAGGTTCGACTCCCCGGCTGACCTTCTCGGCCCATTAATCCGCGATCAAACAGCGTACTTAAAATACTCATTCTGCCGCTCTCCCCTTCTGTGGAAACAGTCCTTTCGGTTTTTTCTGAATAAACAAGATGATGAATACCAATACCAAGATGCTAGCCAATACTGCACCGGTAACCGGCTCAAGAAATTTATTGGCAATACCTAAGCTGAAGCCTGCTACCAAGGTCCCCCAAAGGTTTCCAACACCACCAAACACAACGACCATAAAGGAGTCGATAATGTAAGCTTGCCCGAGATTCGGCCCTACGTTCGTTAACTGACTCAAAGCCACACCCGCCATACCGGCGATACCTGAACCTAAACCAAAAGTCATTGCATCGACCCAGTCTGTGCGAATACCCATGGCTTTTGCCATGTCACGGTTCTGAGCAACCGCACGAACATTCAACCCCAATGAGGTCTTATTTAAGATCAACAACAACAGACCAAACACCAATAATGCAAAGGCAAGAATGTAAAGGCGGTTCATCGTGAGCGATAAGACAGGGTTGATATCTAAGGAGCCACTCATCCAGCTCGGCGTTTCAACTTGGCGGTTGAGCGGAGAAAATACGGTGCGAACCAATTGCTGCAAGATGAGACTGATACCAAAGGTTGCCAGTAACGTTTCAAGCGGACGACCGTGAAGATGACGAATTACGCCTCGCTCTATACAGATGCCAACAAAGCCCGACACTAGGAAAGCTGCCGGAATAGCGACCCAAATCGAATAGTCGATAGCATTCGGCATCAGCAACTGAACCACATAAGTGGTATAAGCGCCCAGCATGATCATCTCACCATGCGCCATATTAATAACGCCCATAACGCCAAAGGTAATTGCCAGGCCAATTGCAGCAAGCAAAAGGACAGAACCTAAGCTCAATCCGAAAAAGAGCTTATCGACAAACTGAAAGTTAGCGACTCGATCTTCAATCAGTGTTAACGCCTTTTGTGCCGCCGCCACAACGACTTCATCACTATCATTTTCAACAATTTTGGCGAGCAGATTCTTAATCTCATTTTCCAAACGACCTGCCAGGGTTTCAATTGACGCCAGTCGTTCTTCGCGAACTTTGCTGTTTTCTAAGGCATAAATAGCAAGTGCAACCCCCATCATTTCCAATACTTCTTCATCTTGCTCAGACACTTTCACTGCTTGAATGGCTTCAATCAGGCTTTCATCCAAACTTGATAGTAAAGAAGTGAGCGCTGAAAGACGCAACTCTGGGTCCTTTGCACTTAGCTGAATACGTGCAATTGCCCCACGGAGATAAGAGCGCACTTTGTTATTCACACGAACTTTCTTGTAGAGTTTCTTTTTCAATGGCTCTAACTCAGCACCGGTGAAAACTTCGTGAAAGACTTTTTCGCCATCAACTTTTTTCACCGACATAAGTGAGTTACGGTCTTTCTTAAGATAATGAAGCTGCCCCTTTAGCATCACCTGAAACATGGGGAGCAAGGTTTCCCCTGCGTGTGCTTCCAAGTCTTTCAAGATCGGAATAATCTTCTTAAGCTTGGCTTTCGTCAGTTTGCTTAAGAGCGCTTGGGTTTCGCTATCTATTGCTGTCGCAACAGTGCTTGGACTGTTCTCGGCGTTCGATGCCGCATAGCTTTGGTTGAACACCAAGCTAAACATTATCGCAAGAATAAAGGGCAGGATTCTCACCGCTGTACTCCATTTTAGGTTCATTTAACACGCAACTTCCCTGTTGTGTCTGTTCAGATATGATCTGAAGCCAAACATCATAGGGAAATTACGGGGTTGTAGGTTTAGAAATGAGGAGCACCGGACAGTGCTCCCCTTTTAAGTTGCCGAATAAATGTTTCCGGCTAGCTAAAGCTCAGGTCTTAGAAGTTCTGACCAGAACACTTAGCTGTTTTAGTATTAAAGTTGCCGCACTTAACCGGGTCAGTCCAGTCAGCAATTAGGTCTTTAGAACCTGGTAGGTAGTTAGACCAAGCATCACCAATTACTTCACCGTTAGTTTCCCAAACCACTTCAAATTGACCATCTTCTTGAATCTCGCCAATTAAAACTGGCTTACTCAAATGGTGGTTAGTATTCATAACAGCAGTACCGCCAGTCAGGTTAGGTACCGATACACCCAAGATAGCTTGCTCAACTGCGTCTACGTCAGTAGTACCCGCTTTCTCAACTGCTTTCGCCCACATTTCGAAACCAATGTAGGTCGCTTCCATTGGGTCGTTAGTCACACGCTTGTCGTCTTTGATGTAAGACTTCCAGTTTGCAATAAACTCTTCGTTTACATCACTTTCAACGCTTTGGAAGTAGTTCCAAGCTGCCAAGTGACCAACAAGTGGCTTAGTGTCTAGACCAGACAGTTCTTCTTCACCAACAGAGAATGCAACCACTGGAATATCTTCAGCAGAAATACCCTGGTTACCTAGCTCTTTATAGAAAGGAACGTTTGCATCACCATTAATTGTTGAAACAACCGCTGTCTTCTTACCTGCGCTACCGAACTTCTTGATGTCTGAAACAATTGACTGCCAATCAGAGTGACCGAAAGGTGTGTAGTTGATCATGATATCTTTTTCTGCAACGCCTTTAGCCTTAAGGTATGCCTCAAGAATCTTGTTCGTTGTACGTGGGTAAACGTAATCAGTACCTGCAAGTACCCAACGCTCAACCTCAAGGTCATTCATCAAGTAGTCAACGGCTGGAACCGCTTGCTGGTTTGGCGCAGCACCTGTGTAGAAAACATTTTTAGACGACTCTTCACCTTCGTACTGAACAGGGTAGAACAACAAACCGTTCAACTCTTCAATGACAGGAAGAACCGCTTTACGTGAAGATGACGTCCAGCAACCGAAAATTACGTCAACCTCGTCTTTAGTAAGCAGTTCACGTGTTTTCTCTGCAAATAATGGCCAGTTCGATGCGGGGTCAACCACAACAGGCTCTAGCTTCTTACCTAGCAAACCACCTTCTTTGTTCTGCTCTTCGATCATCATTAGAACCGTGTCTTTCAGTGTTGTTTCACTGATCGCCATAGTGCCTGATAGAGAGTGAAGTACACCGACTTTAATTGTGTCAGCAGCCATTGCGCTCATTGCAAATGCTGAAGCACTTGCGCTAAGAACTAAACCTTTAAGCATTTTTTTCATTGTCATGATTCTACCTTCCTCAAAATAAGACTCTTGGATAATGAGGCACTTGTTATAAATTTGGAGTTATAGCCTCTTCATGAACGATTATGAAAAATATACTGCTTCGGGGGTATTGGCTGATTGACGAATTCGACTACGTCAAATAACGTATTCACTCTATAAACCGACTCTTACTGACACTCAATAAAGCTCGTTACAATAAGCCGCAAAGATTAAAAGACTAATAGAGATTGTTTGCTAGTATTAATAGTTAATAAAGAACAACTATGATATCCCCTGAGCTCATGCAAAAAAAATTCGTTGTAAAAGACATCCTGAAGCACCATAACATCACCAGCTGGTTCCAACCGATCATTAATGTCGAGCGGCGTGAACTCATCGGCTGGGAGGCCTTTTCACGAGGGCCAGAGACTGATAATGGTTTAGAAACGCCAGCAATGTTTGATACGGCTGCCGAAGCGGGTATTTTAAAACCTTTTGACTTGATGTGCCTACACACAGCGGCCGAGAGCTTTGACCAGCTTCAACTGGAGAACAAGTTATTCATCAACATATCCAACGAAATGCTCATCGCCAGTAGTCGTTTAAAGGATCAGGTTGGAAAACTCATTGCTGACAATAGAGTTCCATCAACACGTATGGTGTTGGAAATTGATGAAAAGAATGCCAGCAATAACATTAATGAGCTTATCGAAGCTGTTCATTTTTTTCATGAGCAAGGCTTTGAGGTCGCAGTTGACCATTTGAGTGGAATAGACAATGTTGGTGAAAGCGCGTCGTTACATAAACTCTGGTCTGAAATAAAACCAGATTACATCAAACTGGATCGCAGCTTCATTCAAAACGTAAATGGTAGTGCCAGCAAACAAAAAACGGTCAAAGAAGTGGTAGCTGTCGCCCGCTCGATTGGTTCTGTGTTAATTGCTGAAGGGGTCGAAACAGAAAAAGAGCTTAAGAAGCTATATGAGCTAGGAGTTCATAATGTCCAAGGCTATTTAATTCAAAAACCACAGTTAGCACCCGTCGCCCCCAAGCTCGATGACTTACTCGACAAAGAACTGTTCGCAGAAACCAACCAAAAAAGTTTGGCCTGCGACTTGGTTGTTTCAACAGCTCATGTCGAAGTCGGCACCACAATCCAAAGCGTCTTTGAGTTACTTGAAGCCAATGTTCACATGAGTTCCATTGCGGTAGTAGAGAATGAGAAAGTAAAAGGCATTATCTTTCGCACTCCCTTTATGAACAAGTATTCCAAGCGACAGAGACGAGAAGTCGTTCAAGCCAAGTGTATCTCAAGCGAAATGAGCTCAGACTTCCTGCATGTTGACGCTCATCAGCGCATAGAGCAAGTCAGCCGCCTGGTCACATCTCGCGCGCAATTAGATGCAGAGCATGACTTTATTATCTCTAATGAGCAGCATTTTCTTGGGATCGGAACGGTCATCGACCTATTACGCAAGGTCACTCAGTTGCGCGTCAAACCAGATCACCAGGAAAACATCCTGACCATGCTCCCGGGGAACACCCCTATCGGGAATTGCGTCATGGAACTTCTGGATAAAGATACTCCCTTCTCAATCGCGCTTCTCGATTTGGCAAACTTTAAACCCTTCAACAATCATTACAGCCACAACCGGGGTGATGAAGTACTGATCATGTTTGCCGAGATTCTAAGAAAGCAACTTAAACAAGGCGCTAGCTTTGCCGGGCATATCGGTGGGGATGATTTTGTACTGATTATGCCTCAGGATGAGTGGCAAGAATTACTCCGCTCCGTTTTCACTGAGTTCAACCACAAAGTACTTAAATTCTATTCGGATAACGACATCAAACAAGGTGGTATCGAAAGCACCGACCGAAATGGTCATATGCGCCTATTCGATTTTGTATCTCTCTCGGCAGGTGTCATGACCGTTAAAGAAGAATATTTCGACTCCTTCCAAAGCTTGCTGACTCAGCTTATACAACTAAAACAGCGCACAAAGAGACAACTTGGTACCTGCTTGGCCCATTTGAATGACGCTCAAATCAAGCTCTATTCTTATGATGAAAGCGGCTTTGTCGATGAAGGTGTGAGCGATTAACTTAGATATTGTCACCCAAGCAGCATAGGCGTGAACTATGCTCAAGTAGGCTACATAGAAAGTTAAACAATTTAAAGCAGGTAACATTATGGCGAGTATCGACAAACCGGCTCCACGAGAAAACTCTCACACGATAAGCGATAACCCCAGTATCAACATTTTACCTTGTGAGACAATGCCCTACGCCACAGTCTCCCCTGAAGGCTCCCTTGAAATCCTTTCTGCCTATGAAGTAAAACAATTAGTCGAGTTATCGAGAACCAAGGTCTATGAATTGTTTAAGCGCTGTGCTTTAGCGGTCTTAAATACCGGCAGCACCGTCGATGATACCAATGAAATCATCGAGCGCTATAAAGATTTCAGTATCAAATTTATACGCCAGTCTCGTGGTATCAAGCTGCTGATTGAAAATGCGCCTGGCTCAGCCTTTGTTGATGGCAAGATGATTCGCGGTATTCGGGAACAACTTTTTTCAGTATTAAGAGATGTGCTCTACGTTCAAAACCAACTGCTTGACCCTCAGCATTTTGACTTTGAACACTCCAAGGGCATCACTGATGCAGTCTTTCATATTCTTAGAAATGCCAACTTGCTGCGCAAAGGCGCCCAAGCACCGCTTATAGTCTGCTGGGGTGGCCACTCTATCAATCGATGCGAATATGAATTTACCAAAGAGGTGGGCTACCAACTAGGCCTTCGCGAAGCAAACATTATTACCGGCTGTGGCCCCGGCGCAATGAAGGGGCCCATGAAAGGTGCCACAATAGGCCACGCCAAACAGCATTTTGAAGAGCGGCGCTATATAGGCATTACAGAGCCAGGAATTATCGCAGCCGAGTCTCCAAACCCTATCGTCAATGAACTAGTTATACTCCCAGACATCGAAAAACGCCTGGAAGCCTTTGTGCGCTGTGGTCACGGGGTTATCGTATTTCCTGGCGGTGTTGGTACGGCAGAGGAAATTCTCTATATTTTGGGCATTCTACTTCACCCCAAAAACGCTAAGACCCCCTTCCCTTTAGTCTTTGCCGCCGGAAAAGAAAGCGAAGCCTATTTCAAGATGATTGACGATTTTATTGGCCAAACTCTTGGCGAAGAAGCACAAGAGAAATATCAAATTATTACTGACAATCCCGGTGCTGTCGCTCAGCATATGGTGCAAACCTGTCATAAGGTCTTTAAACATCGCCGCTCCCGAAAAGATGCTTATTTTTTCAACTGGCAACTTCATATCGACCATCAGTTTCAAAAAACTTTCGAGCCCACTCATCCCAACATGGCAAACCTAGACCTGTCCAAAAATCAGGAGCCTCACATTCTTGCCGCAAACTTACGCAAAGCTTTTTCAGGAATTGTTGCCGGTAATGTCAAGGAGCAAGGTTTGAAAGCAATTGCAGAGCATGGTTCATTCAAGATCACTGGAGATTTGGAAATTATAGAGCCATTGGATAAGCTCTTGCGCACGTTCGT